>JACZUZ010000024.1 GCA_022572905.1 Candidatus Zixiibacteriota bacterium
CGTACCACCTATATTATAGATCATCCCGGGTTTGAAATTCTGACATACTTTGGCCAGAGTCGGAATAAAATCGTCGATGTACATGAATACTCGACTGTATCCTTCATATACCTGGTATGGAATTCCCATTAAGGCTCGATAACAAAACAGGCACACGACAGAGCGATAATGGTGATATCTCTCTCCCGGTCCATAGGCGTTGAAAAACCGCAGACGCACGATCTGCGAATCATAGCGGCGCTCGAAATTCATAATCTGGACTTCATTCACCCATTTGCTTGTAGCGTAATCATTCTGCTGAACAATCGCATGCTTCATAGGAAAATCTTCCGTTAGGATATCATCATGATTATCACCGTAAATTTCAGATGACGAGGCGAAAATGAGCTTGAATCCTTTACGTTTCTGCCATTCCAGAATATTGCGCGTCCCGATAACATTAGTTTCCCATAGCGTATCGTAGTACTCTTCACCGTTAATGCGGCCAAATTCCGCCGCGAGATGGTAGACATAATCGTAATCTTGTTCAAATACTCTTTCAAGTTGACGATAATTACTAACATTCGCGCGAAAATAATTTTCTCCAGCCTGGTGCTGGAGGTCCGCTCCCCAAACTTCATGCCCCTGACGCTTTAAGTAGGTTACAAGCGGTCGACCAAGAGTTCCCATGCATCCGGTAACAAGTATTTTCGACATCTCAAATCTCCTCAATTTCTATTTACTAAAAGCTTTCTCAATCTCGCTAGATTCTTTTGACAGCTATCAGCGCCCGTGGATCGACGCTACTCTTATCATCGAAAAACTCTTCAAGCACTTCGACTGCGTAACCGCGCTCCTCAAATTCACGCGGATCCCATTGGCTTCTGTGCTTTTGATATTCATCCCCACCGAGACCAAACGCGTCACCTTCCTGCGGATGATTCCCGACCGGGCAGTGCACCAGCACAGTTTGACGTGCAATACTCTCAATCATATTAAGTAGGGAAAAAGCATCACTCTTTTCCAGATGCTCAATGAAATCAACCATCATTACACCGTCGAAAGATTTCTCCGGGAACATTTTGGCCGCATCAAGAGCGTTGGCGTGAATTGGAATTACATATCTGTCACAAATTCTACGCTCTATATATGGTTTATGAATCTCCACACCCACTCGTGTATCGCATTTTAGCGCGCCAATCATTTCAAAATGTCCGGCGCCCAATTCCAGAACCGATTTACAAAATTGCATTTGCTTTTGAACAGTTTTGATGATCTGACCACGCTTTGAATCGGGATCGCATATTGTGGCCACTACTGTTTCTGTTGTCATAGGCATACTGTTCTTTATTTCATTTACTTGACTGCGCGGAGGCTCAATCCAGGATTGCGTTAATTAATTGGTTAACCAGTCGTGACGGATGCCAATATGTTCGCATCCAGTCGTAAGTTTCTTTTCTCTTTTCAAAAAGAGCATCTGGGTCGTCCAGATACTTCTTGATCGCCGCCTTCAATTGGTCTTCATCTGAGACTATGTCCCAGGGTAGCTGATCAGTTCCAAGCGATTCGCTTATCATTCTAATCGCGTCTTTGTCCAGGTGAACCATGTTGGCCAGTCCCAGCGCAGAATTCTCAAGGGAGCCCATGCAGTAGTAGCCGTCATTAACTTGCATTTGGTCGAGACCTATATGTGCCTTGCGCTTCAGAGCCAGCGCCTGTTCGTAAGACAGTCCCGATTTGATTACCAGCGACAGATTTGAATATTCCGGCATCAAACGCCGAACGGCCTGTTCAAGTTCAAATGAATTCTTAATCACCGGATCTGTTGGAGTTTGAGCAACGAGTGTTTTCTCCGTATCTCCTATTCTCTCGATCGTTCTTGAATATCTCGGCGCGTCTATGTCGAGCCAAGTCGGAACATGACGCGCATCCGGCCAACGACGTTTCAGATCTATTTGACCTGTCATAATTTTCCATTTTTTCTCATTATGGTAATAGTTCCAGTACCAATCTGCATTCTTGCGCGTCGCTGTTGAACCGAAGAAAAATGCTACGCATTCTTTGTCTTTCCTTTGTGTATACTCACGCCAATCGAGTTGTCCCCAGAAGAGATGATCGGTGTCATCGCTGCGTGTGGTTGCCAGCGACATTTTAGAATAGGTACAGGCCGAAAATACAAGCACATCAGCTCTTTCCGCCAGATCGCGCAGACGCTCTTCTTCAGAGGGAAGAAGGGTGTCGTTCGCTTCTTCCTGTCCAGACAAGCCTATTCGTCGCAGTGTTATATCTTTGTCAAACCCGCGAGAGTCTCTAAAAGTCACTACTCGGCACAAATGCTCCGTATACCGATTGATTGCTCTGGCGTTCATAGCGGCGTTTCCGCAGGGGTCCATTGCGCCAATCCAAAGGATTCTCTTACCTCCCGGCTTTTCTTCTGGAAAATCAGGATCAACGCCCATACCCAGGCGTTCGATGTCGCCCATTGCGCTTGAGCTTGTCTCAACTCCGTTTGAACAAGTGTTCACGGCTGATATGATACAGTCTTCCTTTTCAAAGTATTCGCGCATATATTTCACATACTCTATCTTCGCTTTGGGAATATCCGCCTGATTCGAAACTTGATCGGGATGGATTCGATAGTAGACCAACGGTTTTGGAATAAACCCGAACCGAAAATGATAACCCATCTTATGCCACAGGGCGCCATCTGCTCCATAACCTATCTTTCCACCCAACTCCTCATCGAAGTAACCAATCTTCGCAAGGTTTGACTTGCGAAACAACACCGAACATCCGTGAATCGGATTGCCCTCAAACATTTTTTCGGCGAAGCCGTCATTTTCCAGAGGCTTAACTTTCGCCTGGCTCGTGATTTTGGAATCCGAAGTGATATAGAAGAAGTCGCTATATAACCATCCCAGCTCTGGCTTATTTGCAAGAACCTTAATACCTTCCCATACTTTGTCGGGATGGTATGCGTCATCTGATGACAACCATGAAATATACTCCCCCGAACTATTCTTGATTCCGGTATTAAGAGCCGCAGAAACTCCGCGGTTTTGTTTGTGCTTGACAACTTTGATCTTTGCCCCAAATTGGTTCAATACGTCCATCGAGTTGTCTGTTGAACCATCATCCACAACTATTATCTCGCAATGCGGATAAGTTTGCTTAAGCGCTGACGAAATAGCTTCCCCCAGATACTTGGCGCCATTGAATGTCGGTATTATAATAGATACCAATCCAAGATTAACGCTTTTGTCATCGCTGGACATGCTCTTGTCGATGATTTCTGCGACTTCTTTTTCAACTATCCTTAATTGTTTTGGAAGTGTAAACTTTTCCTCAATTATGTATCTGCACTGACGCCCAAGTTCGGTTCGGTTTGCCTTCATGAATTTCTGGACAAGACCAAGACATTCATCAGGGTCGCGAAATCGAAATTCGTCCGGATAGATATTCTCTGATCCAAACCAGTCATGCACCAGCGGAATAATTCCGGAGGCCATGCCCTCCGCTATGCTAAGGTGGAACGACTCAAATAACGAAGTCGATATTACGAAATCCATATTCTCCATGAATTTCGGCATATCTTCTATCCAACCGTGGTAACGGACGGGCAATTTCATTTTTCCGGCCATATCGCGCATGTAAAGGTCTATTCGCGCATCCTGGCCCTCGCCCGCTATGTGAAGTTCAAACTCAGAATCCCAGTCGTGAATCTTCTTGAAAACATAGAGTAAAAGCTGGGGGTTTTTCTTGTAATTAATATAACCGATACTTGCGATTCTCTTACCGTATTTCTTTTCATTTGGAATATGAAACTTTTCAATGTCAATTGAATTAGGAATGACAACCTTTTTCAATTCGCCTGGAAGTCTGTTCTGAGTTAGCGTTTTAACGGATTCATTGACAAATATTATCTTGTCTACCTTGCTCCAGTCGACTTGTTCTGGAAAGTTGGTGAAGGCCTCATAGCTATGCAGGCGACAGATAATTGGACAGAGTTTTGGAATATGTCTGGTCGCCATAATCAGAAGCGAATCACACCATTCGAACCAGGCCAGGTCGCACCATTGGAGCGCTTCTTGCATTTGATTGGCGTTCCCGCCTTGAATTAGACGAACTTCGTTATTTTCTGCGAAGTGACTTTGAATGTCTCTTACGAAAGAATCTTGTGTTGCGAAGAAAGCTATTTTTATTCCTGCGACCAAACTGTTGAGATTTTCGGTGTCGATTTGGCGTACCGTTCGCTGCGTAGAAATTTCTTCTGAAATATCCGCTGATGTGGAATCAGTCGTACTCGGGCTGATGCTCCTGGCGCTGGCTAATTTCTTACGCAAATCTCTGAGCCGCGCGTCGTCCGGCGTTGATTTAAGCCATTCCTTAGTAAGACTGTAAGCCCGGTCCAGATCGGCGTCTTTCATCAAAGATTCCAGCAGGTTTATTCTGGCCTGGCTGTTGGTATTATCGCGTCTGAGAGACTCTTCAAATTTCTTTCTCGCGGTGGTCGCATCACCCATTTCCAGGTAAACCACACCGAGATCGTTCAACATGGATGCGTCTCCGATACCCCTCTCCAGCGCTGACTCATATATCTTGGCGGCTACTTTCGCCTCTCCGGAATTTATCTTCAAAAGAGCGAGATTATGGTACGCGTCCGAATTGTTAGGGTCAACTCGTTTCGCCGCCTCAAACCAGGTCTCCGCCTCAGCAATTCTATTGAGTGTAATCGCTGCGCAACCGATTACTACTCGCACGTTGGAGTCATCAGGCAGTGATTCAGTGATCTTAGCCAAAATCGGGTACGCTTCAAGGGTATTGCCATTTGAAAGCAATTGGCTGACGCGATTGACTAGACAGTTTAGTTCATCTGTTTTGCTTGTGTTCTTATTGATCAGCGTCTGATTAGTCATATTTTGTGCGCCTACACGCGTGACACTTCTACCTGACGGGTAGATATGTCCTTTTCGTCGGTTGTGAATAGGGGCTGCGCAACACTGTAGTGAGAGTTGACCATTACGAGTTGCTTGGCTCTGCGGTTTTCTATATTGATCAGGACGGGACCTTGTAAATTCACCGTCACATTTTTAGGATTTTCAGCCACCGTGACTATTACATATGTTTCGATTTTCGACAGGTCCGAGCAATCGATATCCTCGAGTTCGCGCGGATGAGTTTCAACGAGGTAATCCGGATAAAAAAGAGTTGGATTCAACACTACAAAAGCAACCTCCGGCTCGTCCAGCGATTGTAGCCACATAAACGGATCGGACTCTTCTCTTTCCAGCAGGCAAAACTTTCGAAGATTTTCAAATCCCAAAATTGGTTTAACAAGCGTAATTACTAGGTCTTCGTCTGTCTGAACCGTCCCGAAACGGGAGGTTTCTATACTCAATTGTCCCACGGAGCCTCCCTGTTAGATTGTTTCTTCATTTCATGCGCCCTATCTTAAGAAATCAAGCAAGCTTGGTTGAATAATTTTTGCTGTGGCAATCAGGCTTGCCTGGTAATTGTTTTCTTTCGTGGCCAAACGAGTTATTAACTCAGCTATGTCAGCATCTTCGACTTCACTCAATAGAGTCACCAATCCGAATTCCATATTACTCAACCTCCGGCCAATGCTCTCAAGAGATATGTGTTTGGAGCCTATAGAGCCGCGAAGACCAAGGAGTTTATTCATACCCAACCGGATTACCTCAAGCGCTTTTTCCACCCGATCAACTTTAATAGATCCGGAAGTTGGGTCATCCAGCAGATTCTTGAAGAGAAGCGTAGCGCCAATCAGGTCGGACGCTCCAAAAATCCCTATGTCCCACGCCGTACTTCCTGATCCAATATCCTCGATCATGAAAGAGTCAACTGTTGAGTTCGTTTCAACCTGAATCCCTGTTTTCAGCGCGTTGATCGAAGCGGTAACATTAAGCCCACTTGTGTTAATTGCGTTAATGATATCACCAACAGTGTTAATTCCTGTGGCTCCCAAATCTAGTACTCTTAAATCAGTTCCCTGCGACATTCGTATTTGCCCCAGCGTACCGACATGGCCATTTCTTAACAACGACACCGGCGATGTTAGAGTAAGGATCGGGTTCAAATCATCTCCTGCGAAATCTCCTTTGAATGATCCGAGTATCCCTAAATCGGCGGCGCTTTGCCCCGCGCCCTCTGTAACGGTAAAATCAGGAAGAGGGGACATATCCCTTCCGTTGAGAATTGGATTTATTGGACCACTCAGCCCGAGATTAGACGCTGTCGTCTGTCCCGCATCTGTCTCACTAATAAATAAATTGAGCGCAACTCCGTTTGCGTCTGTGATATTTATCCCTGTGCCAGCGCCATTTATCGCCGCTGTTACATTACTCACGCCGGCGGCGGTAAGTTGAGAGTTGATCGCGTTTAAAACATCGCTAATATTAGTAGCGCTTGAGATATCAATTTCAACGTCAATAGAATTGTCGCTGTTGTGTATTCTGAATGTACCGGGATCAAGATCAATACCCGTTCCACCATTAAGGTTATCCAGATTCGTGCTCAAGGATATTTGATTCGAGGGAATCGCGATCAAGTGGATGTTTCGATCTGGTCCTACTTGCGCCGTTAAATTTGTAATACCGGCAGCCGCCAAATCTGTGTTTATTATTCCGATAATATCATCCACTGTTGTCGGCGGACCGACGCTCAGATCGATTGTGGCGATTATCCCCAGATTGTTGTCTGTTATGGTGAACTGACTTAAATCAACCCCAAGTCCGGAATTGAGTTCGATTATCGGCGTCGTTCCCGCTACTCCAACGCGAAGATCATTCTCCGAGCCTATTACACTGAGTGGCTTGAGAAGAGTTTCAGCCGCGTTGATATTCACTTGTGGCTGTGTATTTTGATCGGCTTCGATTTTTATTGCCCCAAAATCTCCGACATAGCGAGCGCCGTTGGCGCCAAGCGTAATCGGGCTCGTGGATGTTCTAAACCCGGAATAGATATACCTTCCCTCCAACTGCCCGTTTACAATTTGGAAAAGATTGTCAATAACGGACTGAAGTTCAGTGGAAAAACCCAGGCGAACTTCGGGGCTGTTGTTAGTTTCATTGTTTACAGCAAGCCCAATATCCATCGCTTGTTGCGCAAGATTTTTCAGCTCTCCGAGGTTATTATCATATGTTGCGAGCAGAGTTTTCCCACTTGATATGTTTGTCAGATATTGATTAATGCGTGAAATTTGAGTTCGATATCCAAGATCCCTCTGAGTGCCTATGGGATCATCCGAAGGTTTGTTGATGCGCCTACCTGTGGACATACTCGTTTGCAGCTCCAGAAAAGCGGATAGCGATCTTCTCAGGCCAATCAAGGTCTGGTTGGCGATCATTGTATTTGTTACGCGCATTTCTACGATCCTATTTTCCAGCGTACGCTTTTGCCAGGAGACTCAACTCATTAGTTGCGGCAATCCCACTCTGTCACATTCTCTTTAGTCGTTGCTTTCCTCATAGAAAACGAATGCCCTGTCTAACCCGCTATCTTTGAGTTTTTCCATGAGCGCCCTCTTCTCCGCCAGTGAGACAGTCTCTACTTTTGAGCTATTTTCGCTGATGCGAAGCCTGTCTGACTTCCTGTTTCCCGGATTACCCGTTGTCTGTCCGTCATTCTCAGTCATGTTCATTAGTCTTTTGTTACCAATATCCAGGAAGTGTCCTTCGCGTCCATCTATTCTATCGGATTAGCGCTTCTCAAGCGCTACCTATCATCGCGACGTTTACGTCTGCTTACATTTTTCAGTTTTATTTGCGTTTTATCGTTGTGCTTTCCAATTATTTTCCCTTTGAGAGATTGCATCATATTAATCAGATCACTTTTGATATTTTTTGCGGCTTTGCGATTTTCTTCCTGTATCTTGACATATATTTCTTCGCGATGAACGACGACATCTTGCGGAGCCTCAATCCCTATTCTTACCTGACGTCCGTATACACCAAGAACGGTGATCTTGATCTGATCCCCGATTGTGATTGATTCGCCTAACTTCCGTGTTAATATCAGCACAACACCTTCCCTGGCGCTAGCCTTTCCAATGATTACCCCGCCCGCACAAAACATTCATCTGTGCGTCGTGCGTGGTATTCGTTAATTATCTTCCAACGATGCCCATGCCATTTATTATAGTGTCATACGCCTGGTCAACGGTTGTTATTACCCTCGCCGCCGCTTCGTATGCGCGCTGGGCTCTGATTAGATTCGTCATTTCCTCGTCAAGCGAAACACCCTGGACCGATTGTCGGGCGTTGTCAATTTGCTGAACCACCAATTCAAAATTGGATCGCAATCTATTCGCCTCCTGAGCCGCGATTCCAACATCTCCGACAAGAGAGCCATAGAAATCACTAAATGAAATTGAATTGTTATTCATCAGCCGTCCATCCCGTAAAGCAGTCATGGCAAGCGCGTTTGAGGCGTCTCCCGGCTCACCTGATTGTGATGCCGCGATAAGAGTTGGGTCATTCAATACGGCTAGATTAATTGATATAGTCGCGGCGCTGATAGAAGTAGAATTGAAGAAATCATTTCCCGTCGGAGCGGTTGTTAATCCTGCGCTAGCTAGACCGAATCCCGCCCTGTGCACGGCGTTTACTTGTGTGGCAATTGTTTGCGCAAGTTCATCAAGCCTGGACAAATAAGAGGGAATAACTTTGTCCCGTGTTTCAACTAATCCTCGAAGTTCGCCATTAATGTTCTTGATGACAACCGGTGAACCCTGAAGTACCAGCTCACTGAGCGAACTTCCATTTACTATTTTTGTGTCCGTTCCTATTTTGTAGCTAATATTGCGGTCAACCAATGTCATGCTTCCGATATAGACTCGCGCGGCGCCGCCCGCTTCTTCGACAACGTTTACATCCACGAGCGTCGAGAGCTCATCAATTAATAAGTCTCGACGGTCCCGTAGGTCGTTAGCGCTGGACCCACCAAGTTCAGTGCGAGATATTTCTGTATTCAGCGACGCCACCCCCGACGTTAGTCGGTTAATATCCTGAACTCGGATGGTCAGATCTCTATCGACCGAATCTTTTAGAGCGTTTAGCTGATTCGAAAGCTGATGAAATTCGCTAACCAGGATACTCGCTTTGGAAATCAAATCATTTCTGTTTGTCGAAGACTCCGGAGCGTTCGCCAACTGCGACCAGGAATTCCAGAAATTATCCATGTGTCCCCGGAGAGAATCATCCGACGGCTCGTTAAACATCGTTTCAATCTGCCCGAGAATTTTCTCGCGATATGTCCACTTCCCCAGTGATTTGTTTTCCTCTCTCCACTGAGTACCCAGAAAAAGATCGCGTATGTGTCTAATATCCGAAACTTGCACCCCCGTCCCCACGGCTCCGAGAATTGTCTTAAGTGGATCTGTTGAGCTCAATCCCACTCGCTGACGAGTGTAGCCAGGAGTGTCTACATTGGCGATATTGTGACCTATCGTATTCAGTGTAAGCTGTTGCGTTAAGAGCGCGCGACGACCGACTTCGAGAATCTGTGCTAGCCCCATCTTTAGACTCTCCGATCCAGAGTAAGACTCATTTGATTTTGGTTCGCGATAGTGTTTTGGGCTGTCTTCGCAGGAGAATATGCGGCCCCATCAACACTCGAAATTCCGGCGCGATTTATCAGTCGAATAGTATCAATTACGATTTGTCGTGATTTATCCAGTAGAAATTTGTTTTGATCTCGCGCTGTTTCGATTCTTTCATTTATCTCAGTTATTTCTTTGCGCAGAGATTCCAGACGAGAGCCATCTTGAATTGAAATCATTTCAAGCAGACGAGATACGTTTACGTCGCCTTTGATGTTGTTCCTTGCTGTTAATTCTTCTACCAGAGATTTTCGGCGCCGATCAAGGATTTTACTTTCGGTCAATTTCTCACGCTGTTTTTCGGTGACAGCGTTCAGACCCTCTATATCATTAGCTACAATCATTCCCTTCTGCTCTTCCAGAAGATCAAAGTAAGACTCAAATATGGAAGCCTCTTTAACGAGTGTCTCGATCAACTCATCTACGTTTGGTGATGTCTTCGCTGTCATTTGTGGAATGCGGTTTACATAAATCGCGATCTTCTGAATTTCATGTCACGATTTAATGAACGCCAGTTATTGTTATTTGTGTTAGACGGCCGAAACGGCCTGTGGTGGACCTACCTCCTGTTTGATCCTGTTCAATCAAATTCCTTTTTATGTTTTCGGCCCCGCAGTGATTCACTTTAGGCCCCGCTGAAACTTCACTCTTCAGGTAGACTATTCTTTCGCAAGGACCCTGAATCTTGCCTCGTACTATGCGAGCTTCTTTCCATAATCGTTATGTCTGCCTTCTCCGAATTTCCGTCGCTGAACTGGGCGTTGAGTTTTTTGACAAGATTATTATAGAGAATATCACCCAGTCCGTTTCTGGATTTCCTGGCTACAATCTGTCCGAGCTCCTGATCAAAAAGCGTTTCGAATGTTTCTTTACCCATATCCCCGCCAACTATAGAATTATCAGACTCGCTCTTGGGGATGGTTGATCTCATTGACTTGAGCATTTGTGTCATAAAGAAGGCCTCGAAATCCTGGGTCGCCTTTTTTAAACGGATTTTTTCCCGAGCCAAGGGATCAATCTGCTTTTTATCCGCCTGGTTTATATCAAAGGGAGCAGGCGCGCCAATTCTTGTTAGTGATGACATCGGATTAGCCCTAAAGGATTACGAGCTCTCCCCTCAGCGCTCCAGCCTGTTTTAAGGCCTGGAAAATCGCTATTATATCTCGAGGCGTTGCGCCTATCGCGTTCAAGGCTTGCGCCAAATCCGCAATCGAGACCGTTTCCTCAATGTGAATTACATGGGCCAGATCGTCGTCAATAGAAATTCTCGACTCCGAAGTCACCACTGTTTCGCCGAATGAAAATGGCGCTGGCTGTGAAATTACCGGAGACGCTTCTATACTGACAGTGATAGTGCCGTGAGCTATCGCAACAGGACCTATGGAGACATGCTCACCGGCTACGATTGTGCCGGTTTTTTCGTTCATAATCACACGCGCCGTTGCATCTGGATTTATCCTAAGCTGACCCACTTCCGAAATAAATTTCACGCGTTCATTTGCGGCGCTGAGTGAGTCAGGGAGAGCAATCCGAATATTGGCGTCATCCATAGGATAGGCTGTTCTTCCATAGACATTATTAATTTTTGAGACAATTCGAGAAGC
>JACZUZ010000385.1 GCA_022572905.1 Candidatus Zixiibacteriota bacterium
TTCGATATCCATTGAGAGAAAGATTCGGGGCCGTGAACTTTGTTGAGATATCTAACTATATTACTCATCTCACTTCGGTCGTCGAACGAAAACTCGGTCGTATCTTTATTCCCCAAGTCGTCGGCAATGACGACATTCGCAATTAGAAGCGCGCCGAGTCTGCCTTGCTGGCTTTTTTTCGAGACTGAGAATGCGCTCCAGGGTCCAAATGCGGAGAAAAAAGCAATGCCGGTGATGACAATTGGAATCAAGCGGATGTCCTTGGCCTTGCTAATAATGAAGTATGCAACTACTACAGCGAGGCCAAGCGCCATTGCCACAACAAAGTATCGATTTTCGGTCACTCCATAGTCGGATATTCTCCTTGCGATGGCCAGAAAGAGCATTACGAGTAATGGCACAAATGCGCGAAAGAACCATTTCGTAAAAACATTGATCCATTTGTTTTCGGCCAGCGTTCGCAGGGGATGCAAAAGTAGTAATGAAAGCAAACCAATTACCGAATACCAGAGCACGAGCTGAGACACCCATCCCTTGGGCCAGTTCCAGGACAGTGTGATTTTCGCTTCATAGGCGAAGAGTATTGCGAAATAGAGTACTACAAGGGGTAAGAGAATAAATTGGGCGAATACTTTTAGACCCACCGGATACTTTTGGGGAGTGTTCAGGCTATCAAGGTCCTCGGGCAATCCCGCCAGGAATATCCAGGTTTGGAAAATTCCATAAATAATAATCCATAACTCAAAATAGCGCTCACCTTTTACTTCAACATCAAACAAGAAATCGGCGGAACCCAAAGCAATGGTAAGGCCGAAATACATGACCGCAGAATAAATGATGGCGGTATGAAAGCGCAGGAACAAAGCCTTATTGAATTGCCAGAAACCTGTAACTTGATTTTTACCGACATAAGCGATCCAGGCCACCAGGAAGTGAAGTCCGACAAGTAATAATACAAAACGAATAATATGCAGGAGCGGGATGGTTACATCCTGAGGAAGGGATAAAAAGTATAGCGCGAGCAGGGCCACCCCCAGCGCCTGAAAGCCGAGCGCCAGTATTCTGCTCCAGAGTTGTCTTTCACTGAACACCGCCAGGGCAGTGAAGAGCGGAAGGCCCAACGCCGAAACCATCAGGAGTTTTTGCGAAAAGTATTCCTCGTCAAGACTACCTTCTAATTCTACGAGATAAATTCCAACGACCACGCCCAAAATTGAGCTGAGAATGGTGAACGGAAATCTGGCGAACGCCAGCCCGGCGGCTTTGAGTAAATATTCGTATGACGGAAAGCGACTCAGAAAATTCATGCTTCTGCTTAAATCAATCTTTGTGACATAGAACTTATACAGTACGCGTCCATGACGACATCCAATGATTCTCCGGCGATCAATATACGAGTTTTAGCGTCCGCGCAAGGGATTCTGATATTTCGAAATAGAGCGAGGTGGTGATAGCGCTCACTTGAGGAGCATCATCTTCTGCGAAGCCGAAAAGCTTCCTGCCTGCGCTCTGGCGAAGTACACACCTGATGCGAATTCACTGGCGTCCCAATCGATTACTATTGTTCCAGCGGGGGAGTTTCCGTTAAAGGTTTCCACCGCCTGACCCAGAATATTGTAGACCGTGATTTTCCATTCAGAGCGCAGAGGCAAATCGAGCTTGATCTTAGTGGTTGGATTGAAGGGGTTTGGATAATTCTGGTAGAGAGCGAACACGCGCGGCAGTGTTGATCCCGTGTATTCGTTTACATCCGTCTGCAAACACGCGTCACCGATTCCGTCGTTATCGGTATCAACCTGATCGGGGTTGTACACATCCGGGCAGTTATCGACATAGTAGGCGATACCATCGCCGTCGCTGTCGAGTTCTCTATTGAGAATTTCTCTGGCCTTTGTTAGCGCCGTCAGGCGGTCTGTTCCGTAACCAAGGGCAAGTTTCCAGGTGACATATTGTGTGTCGCCGGGATGGAAAGTGAATGGGCCTGAGAATGCCACCATCCGACGATCGGCGGGACATTTGTCTAAAAATCCCGCCCCGGTTACTGGATCACCGTTTCCGAAATATTTTGTCGGTTCACCAGTTGTGGGATCTATGAGCGGAGAACCATCCTTCCATAGCCCGTTCATGTAGCCATAAGTTTCTTTGTAAGAATCAGGGTCCAAGCCATTGAAAAAATTACTAAAGGCTGTCATACCAAGATTTGCGAATCCGGATGTGGCGACGCCATTCACAAATGCCGTGTTACCGGCGTCTTCTATGACCGGTCCCTCGACGAGTTTAACGGCAAACGCGGGAGGCCGGGTACTGTAAACGGCATCTGAATTCGTAGCATTATAGCAAAAGAACACATTATCTTCAGGATCACAACCAACTAAATCATCAGAAAATCCGCCCAGATCTGGATCAAACCAGAGACCAATAAAAACACTATCCAGTTTCTTGGATCCTTTGTTTATTAGTATGTGTCTCAAGTAAAGCGCGTTTGCTTCGTTGCTGGTTGTCAATATTTGTTCGGAAGCAGGCGCGGTAAAAGAAAATGTGTCTGCAGGTGTACTTTCAAAACCCGGAACAAGGATTAGTGAGCTCTCTTCAGCAAGAGGTCCACGACTTGACCCTCGCTCATCCAGCCACATTGTCCACATGGCGTCCCATACAGCGGATCCCGACTGGGCGGAGAAGAAATCAATTGTTCCGCCGGTTCCATCTCCATAATACATGCCAGTAGGATCATAATCAGTGTCGAGAATCCAGGTATAATTGAACTGCAGGTCTCCACCGTTCGGGAGTGAGGCGGCGTCCGGATCAGCGGTAAGGT
>JACZUZ010000386.1 GCA_022572905.1 Candidatus Zixiibacteriota bacterium
CTGGGCCGCGTCGCCGAGCGGACACGTATGTTGGAACGGCTTGAGCGGGTGGCGCGCGAGGCGCAGCAGGCAAGCCGGGCGAAGTCCGAGTTCCTCGCCGTCATGAGCCACGAAATCCGCACGCCGATGTCCGGTGTTATCGGAATGTCGGAGTTGATGTTGGATAGTGATTTATCGCCACAGCAATTGGATTTGAGAGTACTATTGGTCGGGTGACATCCGGTAAGGGAGAACATTTTTACTTATATGCCCGACACGAACGATTGACAGACATCAAGGGGTATGAATATTTGATTGACATTCCGGATATCCTGTCGGAATACAGAGAGGGGGAACCAGATAGAATTGAATATCCATTTATCGTCGATTTTGACCAAAACCGATCCGTAATTATTATCCGCCTTAATGCGGACTCCCTAAGCGTCGGCGAAGTTGCGGAGATTCCGCTGAACGAGTCCATTTTGAAACTCATTCCTTCAGCATCAATGCTGGGCTTGGATGAAGAAGACATGACATTTGACGTTTCCACTGCTGAATTATCCGCCAAGATTCTTGTGCGCGATATCTCCGGAACCACGCTTGCAGACAAGTTGACAATTAACAATTTAGACCTACGAATCCTCTTGCATATCAATTCAGAAAACTGACAACTAATATTTTCGCCTCACTCACTCACTCCGCAGCGCCACGACAGGATCGACGCGTGCGGCGCGCGCCGAAGGAAAATAACCGGCGGCAAGAGCAACCAGAGTTCCAACAAACAGACCAGCCAGTATTAACCAGAGAGGAATCGCGAATAACTCAATTTCCGGCGCGCCTTCTTTGACCATAAACGATTTCGCCACGAATGACGCCACTCTGCTTATCACCCAGCCGAAAAGTATCCCGCCCGCAGCGCCGATGAATCCGATTAAGCCGGATTCAAACAGAAACATCTTGCGAATATCCCTTTCATCGGCTCCCAGAGATTTGATAACTCCAATTTCTCGGCGACGCTCAGTGATTGACATCACCATAGTGTTCACAATTCCCAAAGAAGCGGTTAGAAGCGCAATCAATCCTACCATGCCCAACGCAAGATCGAAATACAGAAAGATTCGCTGAATTTCCTCAAACTCCTCTGCGAAGGAAAATGTTTCAAAGCCGAGCGCTTCGACTGAATCTTTGATAGTCGCGTAAGAGATATGGGGGTCAATATCCAGAGTTATCTTGCTATACGTCTTTAAAGAATTCCTTTGGGTCTGAGAGAACATTCTCCCGCTAGCCAGCGCCGTAATCAATTCCATCTGTCCACCGGAGAATCCGGAGGAGCTAAGTTTCTCTCCGCTGCGTATTGAAGTAATTATGTTTTGCCTGCCCGCTCTGCGTCTTCCACCCTCAATCACGCCCGAGATCACGAGAGTGTCCGAGACGAGCGTTCGCGCATTCAGAAAACCATCCACGAACCGTCCCAGAGCGTTGCCGAATTCACGATTAATCAGCCTGGTGCGGTATTCCTTTGAGCGAAGCGAATCAATCTTGATTCCTCTTGCTTTCTCTTTGAGGCTGTCGAAACTTCCATGATACAACAAATACGAAAGCGCGCTGTCCAATGAAACAACCCGAACCGAGACAATCATAGTGTCGCCAATTATTGACTCGGCGCTGTCGATACCCAGCTCTTTCAATAAACGGGTCGAGATAATCGCCTTTCTTGCAGTGTCGGATTCGAAAATTTCTCCCGCGGCAAGTTGAGAGTAGAGTTTTGTATGGAGTGCGCTCACCGGCAGGGCCTGCGCGCTGGTTGTCAATTCTGTATCGCGAAAAATAATCTCGACGGTGTATTTATCAAAAGGATAGGCAAGATTAACACCTGGCACAGCCGAAAGGACAATCAGCGCCGTTGAATCCAGCGCCGGTATCTCAATGCTATCGGTAAGCGTGTCACTCTCCAGCGGGTACACAACCATAGTGTTGAACAAACCGAGCTGATCGAACTCATCAGAAACAACTTCCTGCATACCCGCGCCGAAAGAAAGCATGGCAACGAATGCTGCAATAGCTATCAGCACGCCCGAAATTGTCAGGAACGAACGGAGCTTCATGCGCCAGAGATTCCCCCCGGACATTTTTAGTAAATCACCAAATGTCATCGAACCTCTCCGTTAGCGCCTGTCGCAATATTTGATAATCCGCGGCCATCTCTTACTTCTACGATCTTGCCATAGTCGAGGCGAATTATCCTATGGCAGTATTCTTCGGCCAGCTTGAGATTGTGTGTCACTATTACAACAGTCAGACCATTGTGATTTAGTTCAGTTAACAGACCGGCGATTTGCAGAGCGTTGTCGAAGTCAAGATTTCCTGTTGGTTCGTCAGCCAGAAGCGCTAGAGGCTCTTTCACCAGCGCTCTGGCGATCGCTACGCGCTGTTGTTCGCCTCCTGAAAGATCACTTGGTTTATGGTCCATCCTGTCAGCCAACCCGAGCCTTTCAAGAATTTGTTCAGCCCTCTTGCGGCGAGTTGACTTCGGGGAGTTATTGAAGAACAACGCCAGTTCAACATTTTCTCGAGCCGTTTTATATGGGAGAAGATTGAAGGCTTGGAAAACCATTCCAATCTGAGTAGCGCGATAAGCCGCTAACTCCCGACGAGACATTGATCCCAGAGAAGAAGCTCCGACTTCAATTTCTCCGCTTGTGGGAGTGTCCAGACCCGCAAGAAGATTCAACAGTGTAGATTTACCCGAGCCGGATGAACCAACTACGCCCAGAAATTCGCCTTTTTTAATTTCAAGTTCAACACCATCAAGAGCGCGTATCTCCTGCGGC
>JACZUZ010000025.1 GCA_022572905.1 Candidatus Zixiibacteriota bacterium
AAAAACCAGCCGTCAAGCCGGTCAGGATATTCATTTCCTGGATGGTTATGTTGACGTTTATACGCCCATTGTTCTCGACGACGAAGTCATCGGTATAATTTATTTACGCTCCAACCTGGACGATATGTATGCGCAGTTGAACCTGTACTTGATTGTCGCGGCGTTCGTTAATCCTCCCCCTATGTCCATCGAGTCCGCTCTGGTAACTGAGGAAATAACTAGCGATCCGGCCGGGATCTACCGGATGTTTTATTTTCATGTGCCGCAGGCCCTGACCACCACAGTCGCTTTTATTGTAGCGGCTTTTTTCGCGGTATCGTACCTGCGCAAAAGACTACCTGAGAGCGATATTAGATGCTACCGCGCTAACCAAATAGGGCTTCTCTTCGGGATAACCACTCTGATTACCGGAATGATTTTTTCTAAATTCACCTGGGGAATGTGGTGGTCATGGGCGGAGCCGAGAATGACATCTATGTTTATAGTGGTCTTGATGTTTGGCGGGTATTTCTCACTCCGTTCATCAATTGGTGATCCCGAAAAACGCGCGACTTTATCTTCGGTAATGGCGGTTATGTTCACGATCGCGGGACTGTTTATGATGTTTGTCGTGCCGAGAATCGCAGTTAGTCGGCACCCCACAGATTCAATCGTCGATTCCTCTGGAGCGATCACTATGGGACCCACCGTGCGCTGGATTTTCCTGGGGGCTGTTTTGAGCTATCTTTCTATCGCCTGGTGGATGTGGCGGATGTCAGTTAGAGTTAGCGAGGCGCAAAATTACAAACTTGAGCTTGATTTCGCCGATAAGAATGAAGCGGCCACGACGCCGAGGGTCGCTGAAGGTAAATCTGTCACCGGGGCGTAAGGGTTTATCTTAGATTTGTTTTTTTAGAAAGAATTGTAGAGAAAGATGAGGAATTATGGACGCTAATTATTTAGTTTTACTTGTTAACTTAATAATCTGGATCGGACTTTTTATTTATTTATTTAGACTTGATCATAAAGTGTCGGAGCTAAAAACCAAGGATTAACGGCTTATTATGAATACAAAATCTGTAATCGGGATGGTTATCATACTGGGCTTCATGACTCTGGGGCTATACACATTCATGAGCAACCAGGTCCAATCTGTGACAATCGCCAACGCCAGAGTGGCCAAACAGACAGTGCAGGCAATAGGGGTCGTCGATTTTGAGTCAGTTGAATACGACATCGAGAAAAAACGGATGACTTTCTACCTGATGGACGTTGACCCAAAGAAATTTGATGCGAACGGCGAACCAGACAAACTTAAAGTAGTCTACGAAGGTGAAATCCCCGGCAATTTCGAACAGGCGATATCAGTGACTGTTGTCGGTAAAGCCGGCGAGGATGGATTTCACGCGGAGAGAATGCTGGTCAAGTGTCCGTCGAAATATCAGGGCGAGGACGGGAAGATTTACGAAGAAGAGGAAGAGCGCGAATACACTTCCTCTGGCGCCTAACAGGAATTCGATTGTTAAGTAGGTCGGCGTTCCGAGCGAGCGTAAGCGAGGGAGAAACCCGACAGTCCCCACGATCCTTCTTAAGAGCGACCATGTCTCTGTCGATAAACTGAGACATGGGAGTTACATGGCGCTTTACACATTGCAGATCGACGCTCCTCTCGTTTGCGCTGATATTTTGCGCGGGGACTATAGCTCACTCACAGTCCGGACCTCTCGAATTTGATCCGCGCTTCGGTTTGGTCCTGTTTCAAGCCGAAGTGAATGGCGCCACAATAGGGAAATTTGGGATTGATACCGGAGCCGACGGATTCTATGTCAGCGATAAATTCGCCCGCAAGTCCGGCCTGCGTGTTTCCGAACCCGACCAGACAAGAGTTGTGCGGGGTGTGGTCGGCTCCTCTCCGGTCGCACACGCCACATTTCGGTCATTTGCAATTGGCGAGGAAACTCTTTACAATTTGCCCGTTGAAGTAATAAATCTTGACCTGCTTTCAGGGCGAAAGGCCGAGTTGGATGGACTGGTTGGATTCTCCGTTCTGCGGAACTTCTATGTCACTATCGACTACCCATCGCAGTCAATCGAGCTTTTCACACAAGAGCCGAAATTACTAAAGGCGAATTCGAATATGACAGGCTCGTTTTCACTGCGCAATCATCTCATCGTTGTCGATGTCAGTCTGAACGGGGGTGGCGCCTATTCAATGGTTATTGACTATTGCGCTTCATCCTCGCTGATTATTCCCGAAATCGCGTCGCAATTTGGCTCCGCTTCTACCGACGAATATCTGGAAATAGATTCAGCGCGAGTTGGCCCGCTTGCGGTTGGCAAATCGCGTTTCTGGATCAAACCGCTTTCATCTTTCAAGGAAAGCTCGGCCTGGAAGGGAGTAGTGGGGATTATTGGCTTTCCGTTCCTGCGAGACAATCGAATCACGATTGATTATGTCCGCGAAAAATTCTATTTGCATTCCGCAAAGTGAACGAGATCGCTTTCAAGGCTCGCGAATCTCAGGAATTCTTGTCGATGATAATCAGTGTTTTCGGCATAAAGATATCGGCGAACCAAAGCGCTCATGCTTTCGCGACCGGGCGCGTCTCCGGAATGTACCTCGCTGATTCTGCGCTTCAAAGTTCTTGTGAGAGCGCCTTTATTGTCCGCTTTATATCTATATTTTTCGGGGAACAGTTCGGGGTAGGAGAGATCGTCCGGGACGACCGGAATAGCGCCATGCGCTACCGCTTCGATTATTGAGATGCCGTAAAACTCCTGGCGGGCGGTGGAAACTACTATATCGGCCACCGAAAGTAGCCTTTCATATTCATTGCGACTCTCAACAAATCCAAAATTCAAAAAACGGTCGCTCAGTTTCTCTCGGGCTGTGTTGAATATCTTCGGTTCCAGTGGGAATTGTTCGCCGGTGACGATCACTTTGAATTCGACTTCGGCGTTTCCAAGGTCAAACAAAGCCTCAAAGAAAAGCTCCGGGTTCTTGTCATGCTCCCAGCGATGATTCCACAACAAGACAGGGGGATTATTGCGCGGCGCTTCAAGATCGGGATTTGTTCTAACAGGGATATAGAAAACACTCGATTTGGCTTCTAATTCGGAGTGTATACGTTCGAGGTCCCATTCGACGGGAATGCGTTTGAGAAATTTCTGGCAACCGTCCAGGAAACCGTTTCGATTGAATTCCGAATTAAAGAGAACCCAATCAGCGCCAAGCGCGCTGACGATGTTATTGTAAATTATCTGTTTATCCGATTCGGCAATTTTCTTTCGATAGGGATAAGCGAATTGATTTTCGTGAAAGTAAATTAGTTTTCTGGCGCTAATCAGATTAGGTCGCAGGGCCAGAAGGTCAGACAGATTTAACAGCGAGCCTGCCAGAAGCAGATCGTATTTTTCGGAGTTGGGAATTTTTTGTGAGAATTGAAGCGCCCCTGTGCGGTTGCGCCATTTCCATTGGCGGTCCGCAAGTGTGTGGCGAGTAATTTCCCAGTCGGGGAAAAGCGCTTCGATGGAATCAAGTAGCGCCAGATGAGACGATGACGCGAAAGGCTCAAGAAAAAGCGCCCGCATTTTCGGCTCTACGGAGGGCGATACCATGATTAAAGACTAACTTACTTCGCCGGATTGCGCCGCCGCCGATTCCAGCGCTGAAACAGCCAGGCGGTCAACCAGTTCGTTTATTTCGTCCCCATCGTGTCCCTTAACCCAGCGCCAATCAATTTTGTGTTCGCTATTCAGTCGATCAAGCTCTCGCCAGAGTTCGGAATTCAAGACGGGTTTGCGGGCGGCGGTTTTCCATCCGTTTTTTTTCCAATTATGAATCCAGCTTTCGATTCCATCTTTGAGATATTTGGAATCGGTATAGAGAGTAACTTTGCAGGGGAGTTTGAGAGTTCTCAGCGCTTCTATCGCCGCGGTCAGCTCCATTCGGTTGTTAGTGGTTTTGAGCGCTGAGCCGCTAATTTCTTTGCGCTTATCGTCGCTCAGTAAAGCCGCCCCCCAACCTCCCGGGCCGGGGTTGCCGCTACAAGCTCCGTCTGTGTAAATTACGACTTCAGGAAGAGGACTGTTATTTTCCACGACTATCTTTCATTGTTATCGTGACCGCCGTCATTCACTCCGCTGGGAGCCGGAAAACCGTAGTTGTCATAGACTTTCGCTATTGACGCAATTGATTCGTCAATCCATTTGTAAATTGTGTCCTGAGTGGCGCCTTCAATTTTTACTCCGGAGTGCATTAGTCGATAGGACCAGAGGGGCATATCCCCGTTTCCAATTTCCTCTCTTATCTCTCTGAGATGTTCGGTTTGTGAGGCGTGTCCTCCGAACGGAAATCCAGTGTCCATGTCTACATGATCTCTGGCTACCTTAATATCGTCATCAATGAGACCCTGAATTATGGGGATATTGTAATACCATGGGTATTTGGTTTTCGAGCTATGGCAATCATAACAACTGTTCTCAAAGATCGGCTTTACATTTTCATAGGTAATAGAAATTAATATATACGCGCTATCAAGTGAGTTCATCAGACTTTCCAGCTCACTCCGGACTACGCTGGAGTTGTCGGCCTCGCTCGATTGTTTATCGCTTTGGTCATGCTTTTCTTCGCCGTCGCCGTAGGCGATTCCGGCTCCGATAACGGCCGCAATTATCAAGAACGCCGGGGAAAATTTCGCCGACTTTCGAATCAATGACATACTTTCCGCAGTAATAATATTACTCCATTGCTCTAGTTATTTCTCTAGTTCCGCTTCAAAATGAGCGTTCGCTACATTAGTCTATTTCAAATATTTATCAAACCATTTCTTTATCCATTCGAGTCGCGCCACCCGGCGGTCGGGCCTGCCGTGGCGCGAGAGACCGTGCGGCTCTTCCGGGAACCGCACCATCTCGACTTTCTTGCCCAGCCATTTCATTTTCACAAACAACTGCTCTCCCTGCTCAATATGACAACGCAGGTCTTTTTCACTGTGAATTATCAGGAGCGGAGTCCTGACATGTTTCCCAATATGTGTGATAGGCGAACATTCGCGATAGTTTTCGGGATTCTCCCAGGGTTGTCCATTGAACTCCTTGTACAAATCATATCCGATGTCCGATGATCCCACGAAACTTGAAAGATCAACCACGCTTCTTTGAGTTACCGCTGCCCTAAATCTGTTGGTGTGTCCGATTACCCAGTTCGTCATAAAACCTCCGTATGACCCTCCGGTAATTCCCATGCGCTTTGAGTTAACGAATGGGCGCGATTCAAGATAATCCGCGGCGGCCATGACGTCTTTGTAATCAAGATCGCCCCAACCTCCGACTATCGCTTCGGCGAATGTCTCGCCTCTGCCGTTTCCTCCGCGCGGATTCGAATACATGACCACATAGCCTTGCGCGGCCAGATACCTCATCTCATGAAAAAACGAATTGCCGTATTGAACGCGCGGTCCGCCATGCACCTCAACAATCGCCGGATATTTGCGGCGTGGATTAAAATTCGGCGGCAGGGCCATCCATCCCTGCAAATCGAATCCGTCGAAACTCTTGAACCAAACTTCTTTGGTTTTGCCAAGATTCCACTTTCGCGCGAGAGTCTCACTCACTCCCGTGATTCGTTTCATGCGCTTGTCGGCGTTATACACCGTAGGAACAGTGTAAAGCTCAGGTAATGTTTTCAAATCTGACATAACCAGCGCCGCTGTTTTGCATGATCCCGAAACAGAGAACGACTTAATATGCATTGCTTTCTTTGTGATTCGGGTTGGCGCTCCGCCTCGGGCTGGAGCATAGAAGAGGTGAGTGTTGCCTGTGTCAGAGGCCAGAAAGAAAATTCTGCGACCGTCTTTGGAAAATTGTATGGCTCCGGAAAAATCAACGTCGCCGGTGTCACCAATCGTTTCGTCAACCGCGTTGCGGTCAAACTTCTTAATAACATTCTTCGGGCTTCCCGCTCCGCTGGTGGGCATTACCCAAATATGGGTGTTGGTCACACTCCAGGCGTCATGCGGATTGTCGTGCCCCAGATAGGCCAGCTTCTTGCCATCCGGGGAAAGCGCCAGCGCGTATTTGGGTCCTTCCGGCGTGCGAAGTTTGCGGGGCTTGCCACCCTGGCTGGGCTGGCCACCCTGGCTGGCCTTGCCGCCTTTCGATGCCATAACGAAAACATCCGCATAGGAGCTGTAGCGATCCGGGTCTTTACGGTCACATGAGATAAAATAAATTTTCTTTCCATCGGGGGAGAGAGTTATAGCTTCATGCTCAAGACGGCCGCGCGTTAATTGAAACGCCGAACCGGTTTTGATGTCCATAGACCAGACATGAGTAGGGTCCCTCGGTATGAAACCCGTTCCATCCAAACGGAAAGAGTAGCGCGTTATGTGGCGAAAAAGCGGGGCTTCTTTCTTTTCTTTTTCGTCTTTGATGTCAAATGAATCGTTTTTGCGGAATGAAAATAGAAGCCGTTTTCCGTCGGGGAACCATTGCAAAGCGCCGAACGATCCATCCATTTCGAGCAGTTTGCGCTCGGAGCCGCCTTCAGCGGAAATTAGGTATAGGGCGGTTTTCTTGTCGCGCGTTGAAATGAAGGCGATGCTTTTCCCATTGGGAGACCATCTCAGACTTCGATCAGAAATCTCGCCGAACGTAAATTGTCGGCAAAACCCGGCGCCCAGATCGTGAACATGGATATGCTTGTAATATTTACGATGTTTGGCGTCAACTGACTCGACGGTATAAGCTATGCGCTTTTCGTCCGGACTGAGAGCGGCGTCGACTACCATTTCAAAATCATAAATATCCTCAGCGGCCACAGGGCGTTTTCTGGCGGAGGCTCTTGTCCGGCCCGTTTTAGATTTTCCGCTCGTTTTTTTCCTTATTTGCCTTGCCATTGCTAAAGAGTGTTCCTTTCCGTGTTGATTTCCTCGTCTGGCTGGCCCAAAGGTAGGGCAGAGCCGCCTTTCCACGCAACCCCGGAGGCGGCAATTCATTTGGAACTCAAAAATTAGCCCCTAATCGGTCATTCCGAGGGCCCAAAAAAAGTTGCCCGGAGGGCCAGAATGCTGTTGCCAAATCTGTCAACATTTCTATATTCATAGGTTAGAGTCACATCCGTTGAATTTCGGATGTGGCTTTTTTTCACATCTGGCTCTTCTCTCATGAGGGCGCGGGCCAGTGGGTGGAGTTCGAGGAACTGCCGATACCGATAAAGTGTTGTAAATTGGCGGATCGTGAGAACTCGCCCGGACCGGTTGAATCCGGTTCTTGATCGAAATGGTTGATGGAATCATGTTATTTGCCCCGGGGCGCCGGGAATAAGTATCTCCCAGGAGGAAAAAATTGGAAACGCTCGCGTTAATCGACGAAGTAAAAAGTTACGACGTCAAGTCAAAGAAAAAGAAAGCTCCGGCGAAGAATGTTCGTCTGGCTGAATATGCTAATCTCACTCCCGCAGATTTGAAGAACATGCTCAAGTCAATGTTTCTGGCGCGTCGAATTGAGCGCGAAGAGAAACTACTTTTGCGTCGCGGATATAATCGCTTCTTTATCGGTTGCGGGGGAAAAGAGGTGGCCGATGTAGTGGCCGCTCAGTTCTTGCGACCAATGGACCCGTTCGTCGGATACTATCGCAACAAAACGTTCGATATGCACCGCAACCAGGATTTGATATACCAGAAAATGCTTGAGGCGATGGGCGATGTGCGCGCGCGCTCATCCGGCGGAATGTCAATTCCCGCCCACCCGGCGCATCCCGAACTGGCGATTCTGCCACAGGGTTCACCGGTGGGCTCACAGGCTATGGACGCAATGGGTATCGCGTGCGGATTGATTAATCCGACTCCCATCTCTCAGCAATCATTCTTCCCCGGTGGAGCGTACGAAAAAGACGCTGTCACATACACTACCATTGGCGAAGGAGCCACATCGCAACCGGAATATCATCGCGCGGTCTTCGGCACCGTGCAGGACAAAGCGCGTTGTGTTTGGACTATTCTCAATTGCGGCTGGGCTATTTCAGTTTCGATTAAGGAACAATATCCGGATAGCGATCCCACCACGCAGTTTATCGGATATGAAAAACTGGGTTTGAAGATATACCAAATTGATGGCACAGATATCAAGGACACGCTCAAGCATTTGCCGAAAGCGATTGAACGCACCCGCAGCGGGGCGGGGCCTGTTATTTGCCATATCAAAGTCACTCGCGAGGGAAGCCACTCGGGTTCGGATGACCAGTCATTCTATATGCACCCCGATGAGCAGGCCTGGCACACAGAGAATGACTGCATGCTCAAAACATGTCGCACATTCATCGAGGATGGAATTATCACCAATGATGAAATCGCCGACCTGTGGGATGAGATAGATAAGAAAGTTTCCGAAGAGTCCGAAAAAGCGGTTTCAACCTTCCAGAAGAAAACAACCGAATCCATCACCAGCAAGGTATACGCTTACGACTGGGAGAAGGCGCAGGCGACCTGGAAGAAGTATCTCGATGCGGCGGAGACAAGCCGTGAAGATCGGTTCAAGAGCTATAAAGAAAAAGGCTACTTCACAACGCCTGATATTCCGGAAAAAGTTGGCGCAATGACAATGCGTCATATGATCAACTACACTCTCTTTGATATTTTCGGAATGAGTCCCGACGCTGTCACCTTTGGCGAGGATGTCGGCGACTGGTCGGGAGATATGCTCGATGACAAAGAAGCTCAGAAGAATATGCGCGGTAAGGGCGGAGTGTTTTTGCTCACCAAGCACATTCAGAATGAATTTGGAAAGCATCGTTCCTGGAACACCTCTCTTGATGAAGCGACAATTCTGGGGCGCGCCATGGGTCATGCGATTGTCGGACGTCGTCCAATTCCTGAAATTCAGTTCCTGGATTATATGTCTCCGGCCTATCAGGTTCTTAAAGACCGTATATGCACTATGTATCAGCGCTCCAACGGACAATGGGCGGCGCCTATGGTGATAAGATGCACATTTGGCGGATACAAACAGGGAGCGGGAGCTTTCTGGCATTCCGAGTCGAATATGGGCACCTGGATGCAAATCCCCGGACTCTTGATTGCCACTCCCTCAAATGGACGCGACGCCGCATTACTTCTGCGCACCGCCTGGGCTACCGACGATCCGGTTCTGTTCTGCGAATCGGTGGCGCTGTACAACCGCCGCGACTGGGAAGGAATTCCTCTGGAAACAGAGTATCCTCCAATCGACGAGATGTTGCCGTTTGGTGTTGGCGCCACATATCTGGCCGAGAACAATGACGTGGCGATTATTACATATGGCGCCACAGTCGCAATGTCTCTTAAAGCCGCTGAAGTCCTAAAGGAGCGGGGGATCAACATTCGTGTAGTTGATCTGCGAACCTTGAAACCTCTGGATGAGGAATTGATTCGCCATACCGCTCGCGACTGCGGACGGATTGTAATTTTGACCGAAGATCGTTTCTACGGTGGTTGCGGCGCTACGTTCGCGTCAGTTATTACCCGCGACGAGACACTTGATTCGCTTGAAGCGCCTATCAATATGGTGCATGCGGTCGAAGCGAGAGTCGCCTACGGAGTTGACGGTGACGAAGCCTGCCTGCCGACAATTGAGAAGATTGTCAAGGCGGTTGAGGAAACTGCGGCTTATTGATATTTGTAATCCGCTCGATACGGTTTTAGCAAGAATATTTTTTAAGTATTTTTAATAATCATCGGCCGGCTGTCTTTAACGAGACAGCCGGTTTTTTTGTTGAGAATTCATTCAGATTACTAGCGAGGTAAATCGCTTCCAAACGATTCTCTCAAGAATTCTTTAAGACGCAAGCGATCATCCTCTCTCAACATCTTCCAGCCTGCGGGCGCCGCCAGAGCAAGCGCCGCTAATACATTGACCGAAAAACCAATCCATGTATCAGGCGCGATAATAAATCTGACACTAAAATATATAATCGCCACCACAAGCGCGCCCAGGAACCCAGAAGTGAGAAATGTCACATAGAATTTCAGGGGACTAGCGCCTATTGTCCGCTTCATCATAAACGGATAATATATCCCATAGAGAAGTATTTGAGGCGCGGCGGTCCCGAAAGCAAGTCCAATCAGGCCGAAATGTTCAACAAGATAAATCGACAGCAGGACTTTTGTTGTCATTTCTATAGCCAGTATGCGTAACAACTCGCTATGACGCTCAATTCCGTAGAGAATAGAATTGCCGATTATTTGTGGCATGTACACGGCCGCTGGTATAGCCAGTATAACCATCACATCGCCCGCCAACGCGAATTCCTGCGGAAGCCATAGCGCCACAAAACTTTTTGCGTAAAGCGCGATCCCCATACCGGAAAACATTGAGAAGAAAGACACATACCGGACACCTTTGAGGTATATGTCAGCCAACTTGTCGCTGGCGCCGGTCGATTCAAAGTGTGAAATAGCTGGGGTAAGCGGAATTCCAATCGCATTTATTATATTTCTGACATGATGAATAATCTGTGCGGCCGGAGCGTAAACTCCAACCGCCGCCAGACCGATTATTCCGCCCAGTATGAAGGCGTCCGCCCTGACAATCACCAGCCAGAGTACTGTAATAAGGAATGCGATTCGTGAATATCCGACCAGAGAGCGAATTGAATTGCGATTGACGTCCTTTGTTTTGAGACTAATCTCCGGATGAATTCTGCGTAGTATGTAAATCGAAACTATCTGACGAAGCGCGGAGATAATAAAAATAGCCCAGGCCAGCGAAACCAACCCATGCCCATGCCAGAGCAGGTAAACAAGAACCCCGAAACGCGCTATCTCCTCAACGATTAGAGTTTTGGCGATTATATCATAGCGGTGAAACGCTCCGAATGATCCGGCTAATGGCGTGAGAGCCAAAGCAAAGGCCAGCTGAAGAACAATAACCCCCAACGCTCCGGCAGTCTCGTCAAGAAGCGCCAGTGAAGAAAATTCAAATAAATCGCCCAGATAGTAAACAAAAGCGCCTCCGAGCAAGAGTGTGAGAGTCGCTACTCCCAGATACAAAACTGTCGCCGAACTCATAATCCGATTGATTTCGCTGGTCTTCTTTTGTCCCAGAAGTTTGGGAATAAAGCGCATAAGGGCTTGCTTCAGTCCACAATCTGAAAGCGCCAGGTAGTCTATCACGGTGAAAATCAAAACC
>JACZUZ010000387.1 GCA_022572905.1 Candidatus Zixiibacteriota bacterium
AATGACGGGGCTGCTGCAATGATAGTTTGTTCAGAATCTAAAGCTAAAAATTTGGATTTAAAACCTCTTGCATTCATTCGGTCTTACGGACTTGCAGGTGTTGATCCTTCGGTTATGGGCATAGGGCCTGTGCCTGCGATTCGAAAAGCTCTTTCAAAAGCAGGTCTTTCAATTGATGAATTTAATTCGCGCAGGGTCTTAGTTAGCTCGCTTTCCCTCGCGGAGATTTCTTCAAGTTTGCTAATTGCTTTTGAACGCGTTTCGCGAGCTTCGTTTAGCTCCAGAGTTGCGGATTCGGACTCTTTGTCGAATTGTTCGACGCGCGATTTAAGCTCGTTTTTCTGTTCCGAAAGATTCTGGTTGTCGCTTTTACCGGAAGAAATTTTTCCTTCAAGCGAGATCAGTTTCTCGGTGTCATTTTCCTTGGCTTTGCGCGTATCCAACAGGCGCTTGTCGGACTCCTCGGATTTTATTTCTGCGTCTCTGATCTCAATCATCAGGTCGCTGATTCCGCTTTCTTTGGCGAGAAGTTTTTCTTTCTGCGATTCCTCGTCGGGATTTATTTCAGCGATGCGCTTGTCGCAGGATCGAATCTCAATTCGGTTTCTTTCCTGAAGCTCAGACAACGATTGAATTCTCTCGCGCAATACTCCAGAGCGCCTTTCGAGAGAATGGCTTTCTTCGGTATTCGCCTGAATGTCCTGATTGATCTTCGTTAATACGCTGTCGAATTCGCGCATACCCTCCAGACGCTCTTCTTGTTTCGCTCCGAGCGAATCGATCTCAGTCCGGAGTTTCATCATTAAGTCAGAGCGTTCATCCACAACAAGCCGTGACTGCCGAATCTGAATGTCAATATCTTCAATAGTCGCCTTGCCCATGCGCAACTCAAGCGCTTTTAGCTGGTTACGTATATTGCGGAAACGCTCAGCTTTTTTCATCTGACGGTTCAGCGAATTGACCTGAGTCTTGACTTCCGAAAGTATATCGTTCAGTCGCGCCAGATCGGCCTCGGTTGCGTCGAGTTTTCTGAGCGCCGCGCGTTTGCGCTGTTTGTATTTTGTAATACCGGCGGCTTCTTCAAACATCAACCGACGTTCGTCGGCTTTGTCCGAGATAAGGGAGTCAATCATGTCCTGCTGAATAACCGAATACGCGTTCGAACCCATTCCCGTGTCGGCGAAGAGATCGGTAATATCCTTGAGGCGGCAACTGACCTTGTTCAGCAGATACTCAGACTCACCGGAACGATAAAGTCTTCGCGTAATCTGTAGCTCGTTGTATTCGGTCGGGAGTATCCCTTTCGTGTTCTCGACTGTGAGAATTACTTCCGCCATGCCCAGAGGTTTGTGCGTTTGCGAACCATTGAAAATCACATCTTCCATTTTCCCGCCGCGCAACAGAGTTGGGCGCTGTTCTCCTAACGACCAGCGCAGCGCGTCGAGTATATTGGTCTTTCCGCAGCCATTCGGGCCAACAATCGCTGTCACACCATCGGGCAGATTTATAACCGAACGTTCGGGGAAGGACTTAAATCCCGATATGTCTATTCTTTTCAGTCTCATATTTGAATCGTTTCGCTAATTTGAAAAGGCCTGGCCTTCGGAAGTAAAGTAAGGGAGGTTTTCACTATCGGGAAGATAATTTTGAAGCGAAATGTCGTTTGAATCGAGTCTTTGGATTTTGGCGGGAAAGTCTCTTCTGTCATCTCAGTCCGTGAATTTCTCTTTGAAAAGTTCCCGTGGGGCCGTGGGGTGACTTAAGCTCGGATATCATATCGACGAAAGCCCGATAGATATTCCGCTCGTCCTGCATATACCCGGTTTTGATCTCCAGATTATAAAAAGGCTCTCCCAAATCTCCTCCAACGCCGATTTTGAGAGCCTTCTCAAACTCGAGCAGAGTTCGCGCGGCGAAGGGGTTTTCATTAAGATTAAGATCGATCATCAGGTCGAAATTATTGCTGGTAAGCGTTTTCAAATAGCTCGCTTTGGGAAGGCCGGTCCAGGTTGTCTGGCTGGGTCCGGGCGCGAGGATGCGATATCCCTTGCGCGGAAAAATATTCACAACGTGCGATCCCGGCGTGGCCAGAAGATACATTTCCGCGGGAGAGAAAATATCTGCGAATTCGGGCAGGTATGGCTTGACCATTGTCAGCTCGCGCAACCCTTGCGGAAGCAAAATCAGAACATTCCTGCTGACATACAGAGCTTCGGGAAACGAGAACGTAGAGCTTTTGCATCTCCTGCTCTTGAGCCCCAGCTGGCTATTAACAAGAATTGACCGGATGCCCATTACTATATCTTTTTCCGCTTATTCTTTCTACGCCCATTCTCCCTGGGCTTATTTTTTTTCTGTTCGTTCAGCTTTCAGAAACTCTTTATAATTAAACTGAGTTATCTCGACCGAACTTATTTTACCATCTCCTGAGGGAAGTCCGATCAAGGGCTGATCATTTATGAAGAGCTCAATTCGGTCTCGGTCGTTTGCGGTAATTTCGAAGCCGTAGTGAGCTTCGAAATTCAAGACTTCTCCGCTCCCCAGTTCTTCGTCGTACAATGTGTTACTATCTCCCAGAACACGCAAGTCCACATCGGCTGTCGCCCGGGCTTTCAGCCGTAATGGTTGAACGGGCAGGGCAGAGCTCTTTACGCCAAATCCGTCTCCGGTTGATACGTTTACAGCCTGCTCAGACACGACTTCGTCCGGTCCGGAGCTTCTGGCGAAACCTTTGCTTATTGCCGCATACCTGACCACGAATCCGAGCAGGAGAATCCCTGCGCCCATCAAGCTGTATCTGA
>JACZUZ010000388.1 GCA_022572905.1 Candidatus Zixiibacteriota bacterium
AAAACTTGGTTTGAGAGCTGGGGATCTGATTGTGAAGATCGAGGGTGAGTCAACGTACAAAATGTCCACCGCCGACGCGTCCAAGATGATGCGTGGCAAGGCTGGAACTACTGTGATTATTTCTATCAAGCGTGAAGGAATGCCCGATGTTCTGGAATTCGAAATTGAGCGCGCCCAGATTTCTCTTAATTCGGTCAATTATAGCGGTAAAGTTCCCGGAACCAATATCGGCTACATTCGCCTCTCCCGTTTCGCACAGACCAGCCGAACCGAACTCGACGACGCTTTGCGAAAGCTCAATCCCATTTGCTCGGAATAAACCTTTGCGAACATTCTAAAGTAAATGTTGTCGGGAAGGTCAATTGTGTGGCCATCTTCTACAGCTCTCAGGTATTTGACCTGAATATGGATATCCTTTGAGATATCTTCCCAGCTCAGGCCGAGAGATTCCCTTCTCTCGCGAAGAACCGTACCAATGGTTCGATTCAAGTCAGCCTGAGACTGGGAATTTCCTTTAACTCGCAACATGAGTCCTTATCATTAACGTATTTCCAATTCTATGTGTTAAGGAGCGATTCTCAGTTTGGTTCAGTCCGATAGTCTGCGATAGTTCAGATTCAAACGCCTCGCGCATTCGTACCGCGCATCTGTTCTACGAATAGAAGTCGCTGATCGGTTCAGCTATTCCAATATTAGACGCGCTAGCAATTATCATTCAAGCCGCTGTTAGAATAATAACTTAATGCAATAGCCTAGTGTAACAGTCGCTTGAGAAGTTTCGACGCCAGTTGATCTGTCAACTTAAGCGGCAAACCAATAACATTATCCAGCCGTCCCGCAATACAGTCAACTAAAAATGCTCCAAGCTCTTGAGCGCCATAAGCTCCCGCCTTATCAAGCGGGTCGCCGGTGGCTATGTATTCGTCGATTTGTGGCGATGTTACGTCGTGGAAGGTCACTTGGGTTCTCTCCAACCCCACCTCAACCAGCTCCTCGCCGGAGGAATCAATTGTCGCCAGAGCGATGGCAGTGAGGACTGTGTGCGTGGCCCCGCTCAGACGCGTGAGAATGGCGTGCGCATCGCTCGAATCGATGGGTTTTCCCAGAATCTCACCTTCGAGAACAACCACCGTGTCTCCCCCCAAGTGAATCCTGGTTTTTGAAGTTGAAGATTCGAGCGTTTCTCGGGCCTTGGCCAGCGCAACTCGCTGGCAGAAATCTTCGGGAGATTCGCCTGGTATTGGCGATTCGTCCGTTTGCGGGGAAAACAGCTCAAATGAGATTCCCGCGCGCTCGAGAAGTTCTCGTCTGCGCGGGGATTTTGATCCGAGAGTGAGGCCCCTAAGTCGCGCAAGCGATTTCAGATTCAGAGCGGCGTCGTTTTCGATTTGGGGGAGGGGCATTTTGGAATGTTCTAATGAATTATTTTTTCGTGGGCGGCAGATGTCCACATCTGCCCCAAACAAGTCAATTGTGTGTCGGGTTTCTCGTTATTCTTGATTGATCCCACAGCAAGCTGTGGGGCACCCATATTCGGAACGCCGACCTACATAAAGAGCAGGAATTTTTCACAAGAACTCAAGCCGGGCTTTCGACGATTATGGTGACCGGACCGTCGTTCTCAAGGCTAACCAACATTTTCGCGCCAAATTTCCCGGTCTCGGTTTTCAACCCCTCCGCCCGTATCTTCGCCACGAAATCCTCATAAAGCTCCTCGGCGCGACCCGGTTCGAGCGCCTCGCCGAAGCTCGGGCGTTTGCCTTTGCGCGTATTCGCGTAAAGCGTGAATTGAGACACAATCAGCGCCTCACCCTCGATGTCTATAAGCGAGAGGTTCATTTTCCCGTCCGCGTCTTCGAATATGCGCAGGCCCGAGATTTTGTTGGCCAGATAGCCCGCCTGCGCTTCTGCGTCACCTTTTCCCGCGCCAATCAGAATCAGCAGGCCGCGACTGATCTTAGCGATTATTTCGCCGTCAACTTCAACCGATGCCGATCTGACTCTCTGTATTACAGCGCGCATAAATCAAAATACGCTAATTCAGAGAGATTTTCAAACTCTCCTCTCCAAACATCATCTTTCGTTGACACATTTTCACCCGGCGCTATATTGTCTCTGTACAAGTTCCGAGTCATATTTCGACTTGACCAATAATCAAAATTCCAACAACCGGAGGAAAACTATGTCTCGTATCTCAATGTCTGCAGTAGTGACCGTAATTGTAATCGTCTTTGCTCTAGTTTCAGCGCCCTTGCCGATCCAGGCGTCCGCGCCGCAACTGGTTAATTATCAGGGACTTCTGACCGACGGCGCCGGAGATCCGCTGGACACAACCGTAAATATTACTTTCACCATCTATGACGATCCCAGCGCCGGAAGCGCGATCTGGACCGAAATACAAACGTCTGTTGCGGTTGTCGCGGGTCAATTCAACATACTACTCGGGTCGGTCACAACGCTGGTAGACACTGTATTTAATGACACAACCAGATATCTCGGTATCCAGGTCGGCGGTGATGCGGAATTAACTCCCCGAAGCAGAATTGTCACGGCTCCATACTCCTTCCGGTCAAGCCGCGCCGTTTATTCCGACACTGCTGACTTCGCTGACACCGCCGCTCTGGCAGTGTTAGCGAAAATCGCCGAGTTGGCGATCTTTGCCGATTCAACTGAAGCGATAACCGACGGCGCTGTCGATATGGCGGATATTGGTAGATCGGAAGAGCAAACGTCAGAACTACAGCCACAAGAGGAACTCGTATGCCGTCTTTTGCTTGAAAAAAA
>JACZUZ010000026.1 GCA_022572905.1 Candidatus Zixiibacteriota bacterium
GCTTATGTAGGTTTTTCTGATTCATATCGATCTTTCATTTACTGTTTGTGTCGGTTGATGTCTTCGATAGGATTATACCGCATTTCACTATATCGGTTCAAGTCTTTGAATTCCCGACATTGAAATTCGTGTTCAGGCAGAGGGTTCCGTTAGCGCCATTTTCGGGGCCTTGACATGGCCTTATTCCTCAGTCATTATGAGCCATAGTCGGTCAGGGATTCCGACTCGTAAGAAGGATTTCTCAGAGATATCCGTAAAAGCAAGAATGGCTTCGCCTCCCCCGCTCCTGGCCCGCTTCAAATTTAACTGACTGATTAATTCGTCTTCCAGGGAAATAATTCGCGAAGTGGAATCTCTAGGAAAGACAATTCCGAAAGAACAATATTAGGAGGGTAATCTGTGAAAGAAGTTGTAATAATAGACGGAGCCAGGACGGCTTTTACCGCATTTTGTGGGTCTTTTAAAGACGTCAGCGCCCTGGACTTGGGGGCGGCGGTCGCCAAAGAGGCCCTGGAGCGCTCCGGTGTTTCGCCCGAGGATGTGGATCACACCATCATGGGAAACGCCATGCAGACCAGCAAGGACGCGCTTTATGGGGCTCGTCATGTCGCCCTGAAAGCGGGCGTGCCTGTGGAAAAACCGGCCTTCACCGTGAATCGAATCTGCGGCTCAGGGCTGCAGGCCATAATCAACGCTGTCCAGCTAATTCAGCTTGGCGAGGCCGAAATTGTTCTGGCCGGGGGTATGGAGAATATGTCCCAGGCCCCGCATGTTATTCGCGGAGCTCGCTGGGGAATACCGCTGGGACGCTCTGAGATGGAAGACTCGCTCTGGGAAGCTCTGACCGACACTTATTGCGACACAAGTATGGGAGTGACCGCTGAGAATCTTGCCGAAAAATACAAAGTGACCCGCGAGGATGCCGATGAATACGCTCTGCGAAGCCAACAGTTGGCCACCAAGGCCCAGGAGGAATGCTGGTTTTCGCAGGAAATCACTTCGGTGGAGATCAAAACTCGCAAAGGCCCAATCCAGGTCGAAAAAGACGAGCATATACGCCCGGACGCTTCTCTGGAGTCTCTGGCCAAGCTCAAAACGGTTTTCAAGAAGGACGGAGTAATCACGGCCGGGAACGCTTCGGGTATTTGCGATGGCGCGGCCGCAGTAGTGCTTACTAGTCGCGAAGTGGCTGAAAAAAGAGGGCTGGAAACCCTTGGGACAATCCGTTCCCACGCCGTAGCCGGAGTCGATCCGACCATTATGGGAATTGGCCCTGTCTCGGCCATTCGCCAGGCCGCCGAGCGCGCGGGAGTTAGTGTCGATGACTTCGAGACCGTGGAAGTTAATGAGGCTTTCGCGCCGCAGGTTATTGCGGTTGAAAGAGAATTGAAGCTCAATCGTGACCGCCTCAACCCCAATGGCGGAGGAATTTCGATAGGCCATCCGCTCGGCGCCTCGGGCGCGAGATTAGCATTGACGCTGTTATACCATATGCGCCGAAATGATCAAAAACTCGGAGTCGCCTCGCTTTGTATTGGCGGCGGACAGGGAATCGCCGCTGTATTCGGGCGCTAAAAAATCGGCCCCAAAAAGAAATTATTCATTCACTGAAAAAAGGAACGAATTATGACACCCGCAACAGAAACAATGGAGCCGCCAACTGTCTCAACAGGCGCCGCGGCGAAAATCAAAAATGTAGGAGTGGTCGGATGCGGACTTATGGGAAGAGGAATTGCCCAGGTCGCCGCGCAAACGGGCTATAAAGTGCGTGTACACGAACAGTCCGAGGATATTTTCAAAAAAGGCCTTGGCGCTATTACGAAATCGCTTGCGAAAGGCGTAGAGCGCGGCAAGCTCGACGAAGAAACAAAAACCAAAGCGCTCGCGAATATTTCTTACGCGGGTTCGATGGCTGATTTCGCGGATTGCGATATTATGATTGAGGCTGTCACGGAAAACATAGAAGTCAAAAAAGCGATTTTCAAAGAGCTCGACGGAATCTGTAAACCGGAATGCATTTTCGCCTCCAATACAAGTTCGATTCCCATTTCTGATATGGCCGTGGTAACCGGTCGGCGCGACAAGTTTGTTGGGACGCACTTCTTCAATCCGGTTCCAATTATGAAGCTGGTCGAAATTGTGCGCTCAATCGACACATCCGAGGAAACATTTCAGACCGCTCTTGATTTTGGCAAGGCGCTGGGCAAGATAACTGTCGGCGCCAAAGACACACCCGGATTTATTGTCAATGTCTTACTTGTTCCGTATTTGATCGACGCGGTGCATCAGCTTGAAATCGGTCTCGCTTCCGCCGAGGACATTGACTCGGCCATGGTAAACGGTTGCGGGCATCCGATGGGTCCTCTGACACTCCTGGATTTTGTCGGACTGGATACGACGCTTTACATCGCGGATATTATGTTTGCGGAATTCAAATCGCCGCATTACAGCGCGCCCCCGCTCTTGCGCCGTCTGGTAAACGCTGGATACAATGGCAAGAAAGCCGGTAGAGGCATTTATGACTATTCTTCCAAATGAACCCGCGACAAATAAAACAAGCAGCGAGTCAATGACAGTGACAACAGGGAATTACGAACTAATTAAAATCGCCCAAGACGGTTTTGTGGCTACTGTCACAATAGACCGTCCCGACGCCCTAAACGCGCTCAACAAACAGATAATCGCCGAGTTGCAGGACTGGACTCGCTCGGTTTGGTATGATGATACAATTCGCGTGATAATTATTACCGGCGCGGGCAAAGCCTTTATTAGCGGGGCGGACATTGGCGAGCTGGTGGAGCTAGGCGCAATAACCGGCGCCCGCAAATCAACGGTGGGACAGCATCTGATGAAATCGCTGGAGAATATACCCAAAGTGGTGATTGCCGCTATCAATGGTTTCGCCTTCGGCGGGGGGTTGGAGCTTGCTCTGGCCTGCGATATTCGCGTGGCATCAGAAAAAGCTCGCATGGGTTTACCCGAGGTCAAGCTGGGTATAATCCCCGGCTATGGCGGAACACAGCGCCTGGCGCGTTTGATCGGCGCCGGTCGGGCCAAGCAGATGATTTTCACCGGCGAGTTCTACACAGCCGACCAGTGCAAAGAATTTGGCTTGCTTCAGGAGGTTTGGGCGCCTGATGAATTTATGGCTAAGACCAAAGAGCTGGCGGAGTTGATTGCGTCGCGCGGACCGCTTGCTGTTGCGGCGGCCAAAGAGTGTATTAATCGCGGACTGGATATGCCGCTTTCGAACGGCAATGATTTCGAGAAAATAACTTTTGGAAATATCTCGGCGACTGTTGATATGCACGAAGGATTGACCGCATTCCTGGAAAAACGCGACCCGAATTTTAAGGGGGAGTGAGTTTTCGGCCTACCGATCCCAGCCGGGCTGTGTCTATTTAGTCAAGAATAATTGTTATGTGTAGGGGCGTCGCTTGCGGCGCCCTTTTTTTGTTACCCCGGATATCCTTCGAATGAAGATTAGAGGACGTTGAGAGATATGGGGATGAGGAAAGAATCTGAGTAGTTTTACAGAGAATGTGACTTGTCAAGGACATAATATGTGATTGACAAACAAGATATTGCTACTATTGTATTTGACGTGGCCTAAATGTTTAGTAAATCAATTCTGGGAGAAAAAGTAGAAGAGATGTTAAAAAAGACTTATTGGATCGTTCTCATCTTTAGCTTTGTTCTGAACTTGATAATTGCTTGCGGCGTAAATTCGAGCGAAGTAGATCAAAAACTCATTAAAGAGTGGTCGCAAACAGTGGGGTTGATTCTGATTCCTGCGGAGTACCCCAAGAATTACGGAACATTCTTCGTTTGTGAGAGCGAAACAGGGTTTGCATACGGTATTACGGCGCATCATCTCTTTCTGCCAAAGGTCTACATTGATAGTCTTAACTCGGAACGTAAATATACTACTGCGACTGCCTACTATAGTGACGGAAACGCTTCCAGAAAAATGATCTGTAATATTTCTCAAAGTTTCCCTGACTACGACGTTGTAAATTTCTATCCGGACTCGAGTGAGATTGCTAAGAACAGTCAATTTACATTCACGTCCCTAAAGTATTCCGATCTAGATAGCGCTACAGAAATTCGTTTATTGGATGAAGTAATATATTTTGGCTTTCCCCATGGACTAGGGGCGTCCTTTACAGAGAGAAGGAACGACCCTGTTGTTAGAAAGACAGTGGTTTCTCTTGTTTCCTCCAACAGTAACTATTTTTGGATTCAGAGCTTAGCTGGTAAAGGTTCAAGTGGATCTCCAGTGTACTCACTACGGACCAAGAAGCTAGTTGGGATGGTTCTTTCAATTTTTAAGGACCGGGATACGGACTTAACTAAAGTCTTACGGGCTGATCGTATCCGGCAGTTGCTCAAACGCTAGGATTTTATGTGATTGGGTGAGTCCACTTCGCCCACTCTAACTAATTCCCCTACCCCTCAAAACCTCAACCCCGCATCAAAATGAACGCGGTCTCGTCCCTGCGAGGCGCGGCCATAGACAAATGTAATCGGTCCGAGCGGAGTGTCGAAACCAACCCCCGCAGCCCAGCCATGATTGAATTTGTCGAACTTAATATCGTCAGTTTGAACGAATGTGTTTCCTGAGTTGTATTTTGCGGTAAAATACATACGTGCGAAGGCCTGATAGCGCAGTTCCAAGTTAAATAGTATCGCTTTCTCACCGGATAATTCCTCCCGGCGAAATCCTTCGAATGACCCTGTTCCGCCAAGGTAAAATCTCTCCGGGCTGGGAAGATTGGAGCGCGAGCCGCCCGCAAAGAAACGCGGATGAATATTCCAGCGTTCGCCAAGCGGTATATAACTTTCCAGCGACGTTGTCCATTTCGTGAATTCGGTATTACCGCCAAAAATTTTCCCAGCAGTTTCGAGCGACAGTGAATAGCGATTTCCTCTGCGCGGGAAACTTGCGCGATCAAAATTCTCAACCAGCAAACCAAGCATGAATCTGCGCAGGTCATATTCCTCCTCATTCCCGGCGAAAACCGCATCCACGCGCTCCACTCCGATTCCCGCAGACACAACACCCAGTCTTGCGATCTGTTGACCCAGTGTGAACTCTACTCCGGCTCTCTCCTCGACTCGCTGTCCGAGTCCTTCGCCGTTTGAGTTATACAATATCCTGTCGACCCGTCGAAAATAGGCTTCGATATCGAATGCAACATACGTGCGCAGAAACCTGGCTGTTCGCAAACCAACCGCGCCGCTTTTTCTGCGATCCGCCAATCGCGTGCGCACGAACACTTCAAGTCCGACACCCATGACATTGTTTTCAAGTAACTCCAAATATCCTTCGCTTTGATATTCATCATCCCAGCGATATCCGAGCCTGAGCAATACGCTGTTTTGCTCCTTCAAATCAGCTAAGAATATCGCTCCGGAATCAGTGTACTTCGTTTGTAGCGACACTCTGCGGAACAACCCCGATCCGTAGATATCCCTGTATGAATTCTCAATCGATTTGAGTGTAATAGGCTCGCCGGGAGACAGATACATGCGATCAATAACAAAACTCTCTCTCGTGCGCTCCAAACCGGAAATCTGGCGGTGGCTGACGATTCCCGGATTGATTTTAACATAAAGTGTCTTTTCATCACGGATGTATTCAAGCTGGGTGATAGAGAAAAAATCGAATCCGTTTTTCGTGTGACGGTTCTTGAGGAGCGCCGCGAGCGAGTCGAGCAAAATAGTAGCGGGTGTATTGTCAAGCTCGTCCAGCCAGCCGCGGATAGCGCTCGCTGTGACAATATTGCTTCCCTCAACTGATATTTTCACTGATTTCCAATCAGGGCGTTTGTTTGCGCCAATATAAAGGTCAACTTCGACTACGGAGACTGAAGTTTGCTCGCTCGCAACAGTATGCGCGTTCAGATAGATGAGGTCGTGGGCGCGAATTTCGCCTTCAAGTATTGAATCCAGCTCGCGCATCGATAATAACAGACCTGATTTCTGAATTGTTTTTCCAATTGAGGTTTCGATGTCAGTATCGCTGTTAAAGGAAATGTTTTTGATTCTTATTCGTTTGAGACTGTTTTTGAGTTCATGCTCCGCTATGATTTCATCGCAAACGATAAGCGCGGAGTTGTAGCCAGAGTTTATAATCGCATCAATTGTCGCGAAATCAGTTCCGCCGAATGAGGAAAGTTCGGGAGCTACTACATAATCCGCCTTTTCGAGCGCTTCTTGAAGCTCGCGGTTTGACATGATCGTTGTCACCTGCACCGCAAGGCTAAACGGGTCTCGAATATTTTCTATGCTCGCAAGTGAGGAGGTTGTGTTAACCGCGACAACGGGTGTATTATCGGAAACAAATGAACGCGCCTGCTCGACTGGAAGCGGTGTAAGCATGCCGCCATCCATGAGCAGGCTATTCTCCTTTTCAACTCCGGCGAACGCCAGAGGAAAAGCCATCGTCGCCCGAAGAGCGAGGGCCAAATCCCCGGAATCAAGCAAAACGGCTTTACCTGAAACTATATCAGTGGCGACACTTTTAAATGGCGTCTCAAGCCGGGAGAAATTTCCCCTAGCGGCGTAGTTCTGGGGAAGGGTCAAGAGCGAGAGCATCTCGGTCACCTGTTGCGCGGCGCTCAGCTCCCGAGGGATTGTCGGTCGCCAGGAATCAAAACGAATAGTTATCAAAGCTCTGTCGCGGGATTCCCTCTGCGAAACCAGTAGTGAGCGCCTGGCTGGCGAATTGGAGAACAATTCTCCGAAATCGATTGAGCTGGCCAGGTCCTCGATTTCATCAGGTGAATATCCGACCGCGTAAAGTCCGCCGACCACGCCGCCCATTGACGTTCCCGCTATGCCGACAATCTCGATATGCTTTTCGTCAAAAGCCCGTAACACTCCAATTGAGGCCAATCCGCGTGCGCCTCCTCCGGAAAGCGCCAGGGCGATTCTCGGTGTGCCGGTCTTTGAACGCTGGGATATATCGTACTTGCCCCAGCGTCGATTGTATTCGAGTCGATTTTCGGCCAGCGAAATTGTTGGAAGCAAAAAGAGAAACGCCAGAGTGAGACACAAACAAACTCTTATTTTCGCTTGCGCCGAAACCCACTTTGTCTGTCTTTGTCCCGGCGCATGCTTACTGCAAGTCAGGCCGAACAAACTTGAGCGGAAGTTACTCTTGTCAAAATCAAACAGATTCATACCCGAAAAGATAAAGGGTTCAGTTCAGCTTACCAAAGGCGAGCTGAAAATTCTGACTTCTCTGAGCAAAAAGAAAGGCCGTCAGAAGGAAGGGCGTTTTTTGGCCGAGGGTGTGCGCCTGCTTGAATCGGCTCTGAATTTCGGAGTTTATCCATCAAAGATTTTCTACTACCCTCCCGGACTTACACCCCGCGGAAAGGATTTGGTTCGGGAATTCTCATCGGAGCGGAAAATCGAAACTCAAACTGTCAGTTCCCGCGACTTTCACAGAATATGCGACACCGAAAATCCTCAAGGAATAATTGGCCTGTTTCAGATTCCCGCACTTGAATTTAAAAAGAGCTCTCTTGCCAAAGCGAAAACGTTCCTGATTGTTGACAATATTCAGGACCCGGGCAATCTGGGCACAATCATCCGCGGCGCTGTGGCATTCGAATTCGATCCGATTTTGGTTTTTGGCGATACGGTTGAAGCGTATAGCCCCAAGGTAATCCGTTCTACGGCCGGGGCTATTTTTGCGGCTAAATTGATGAAACTCGAATCCGCTGACTTGGCGCAATTAAAAGAAAATGGAGGCATTCGGCTTATTGTTTCGGCGCTGGATGGCGTTCCCGAGGATAAGTGGAAGTTAAATTTCGGGAAATCGTCAAGCGGGACTCTGGCTTTCGTGGTAGGCTCGGAAAGCGAAGGTGTCTCAAGCAAATTAAGAGAGCTGGCGGATCAAATTATCCGAGTGAGTCATAGTGAAAAACAGGAATCTTTGAACGCGGGTGTGGCGGCCAGCGTAATAATGCGACATATTTATCTTCAAGGAAGGTGGAAACAGGACAAACTAGTATGAGATTATCGCGAATCCGATTAACAATTTACGGCCTTATAGCCCTGGCTTTGGCGTTTGGAGCGCTGTTCATTCTTGGCCATCAGAGCGCCCGCGCCGAGAAGAAAGAGAATTTTCGCAGTCGCTCGGAAGGAACTTTCAGCGCCCCCGTAATACTCTTGACACAATCGTTTCCGGCGGACCCTGAAATCATTATTGAAATAGATAAACGCCTTTCGGGCGAACTTGAAATTCGCTCGGGAAGAGTTTCACAGGCCCAGATAGAGCTGGTATTGATTTATGAAACAGAAAATTCCGCAAACGCTCAGAGATTGCATGACGCTGTGGAAGTTTCCTTGAGCGATTCGCACGAGACTGTTGATTTTGAGCTCACGATTGATCGTAGTATAGATAGGATCATAGTTGAAAATTTTATCCAAGTTGAAATCAAGATTGAAGTTCCGGAAGGAGTGAAAGTTGAGATTTTTGCGCCGCGAATGGAAACCGAGATTCGCGGTCCGGCGGCTAAGATCACAATTTCCGAGCCAACCAGGCGCGTGAGTGTGATTGGCGCCAGAGGCGCTTTGCGCATAGAGTCCGCCAAAGCTCCTCTCGAAATCAGAGATTTTATCGGTGTTTTCCAGATTGAGACGAGCGGAGCGGAGCTGGTCTTACATGACATAGAAATAAAAGACACTATTGGCAAGCCGGCCCGCCTGGCTCGCGCCGTGAATTCCGACGGAGATATCGAAATAAGTCGCTATAGCGGGCCTCTGTTTATTTCTACAAGTACCGGAATAATAAGAGGCGATGAAATCTCCCTCCGCGGTTCGCGCAACTCTATTCGCAATCAGGGCGGGCCGATTGATATAGAATTCACCGAAATCCAGATCGGAACCGAGATATCGATCAAGAACCGGTCAGAAGATATCAAACTAACGTTTCCATCTGATATATCATCACGATTTGAACTTAGATTCTCTGATAAAGATTTGGTCATTTTTGAGGATATTGAGCATATGGTTGAGCGAGTGCGAAGTAGTAATCTTCTCATTAAGTGTGGCGCAGGCGAGAGCAAAATTTCTGTGGCGATTAGGGATGGCGGTTCGATCAAGATCGGCTCTAACTGACTTTAAGAATCTGCATTTGCCGAGACCGAAATACCGCATCCGGCTTCAATGATTTCTTTCCGCGAGGCTTAATAAGTAGGCGTTCAAAACCGATAGTAAAATTAAAGACGTGGGGCCGGGGCCGATCAGAGAGACTCGAATCCTCCCTTATCGTTTATCGCACTGAGCGAATTTCTTGTTTAAGCCAGAGAAGAACCAGAGAAGAGCCAGAGGAATGAACATAAATTCCCCCAAATTGATAATCCCAGTGATTCAAGCGGCGCTTGTTTCTATCCTATTTTTGGGATCATACGCTTTTGCAGAAAACAGAATCCCAGTTCCTGCGGGAGTCTTTTATCATCGCTTCGCGGCTCGGGCCAATGTAGCGTCCGCGGTCTGGACAAATCCCGCCGCCCTCGGAAACGGCCAGACGTCCAATCTCCAACTCATATATGATTATCGTGACGGAGAATTCAAACGCGACTGGGGATTCTCGTTGTCTGGGAACCGAATGGGTTACGCCTATCGCAAAATAGATCAGTCTTCTTTCGGCTTGGCGGATTCAGTCGATTACACTGAGCATACATTTGCGCTGGGAATCGCAAGAGACCCCAAATTGAGTATGGGCGTTTCCTATCGCTATGTGAAGAATGGGCCAGAGCTATTTAGAAAGCGCCATTCCTGGAATCTGTCTGCGTTATATAGCCAGAGTCGAAAGGTCACAATCGGCGCAGTGATTGCTAATCTGAATCGCTCGAAGCTCAATGGAGAGAAAAGCGATTTCGAACAGACTTACTCAATTTCCGTGAAACCTATTTTGAAAAAAATCCTCTACATCAACGCTGAAATGAGCCTGTCGAATCTTCAAAACCTGCGGCAGGCCGTCTATCGCCTTGGATTTGATTACTCTCCGCAACCTAGCTGGAGTCTTTTTGGCATGTGGTCGGATTCTCGAGAAATTCAGATCGGTCTGCGCTGGAATTCTGAGCGTTCCTACGCTGGAGTCCAGGGTCGCTATGGAGACTTTTCCAATCTGACTAGTGTCGGTTCGTATGTGGGCATGGAAGGCTCTCGCTAATCAACAGCGGCGCTATCATACGATTAAGAGTCGTACTCCCGTTCCCGGATGTTCATTAGAAAATTGCCCTTTGGGCGGTACCTTTCTATCCCAAATCCTCGTATAATCTACAGGCGCCTTCTTTGAGGCAAGGCCAGAAATGTCGCATTGAATCGAAGAACGCCGTGTTCTCTGCCCAATGGCGCCGGTGGGGGCGCCGATTCGGCGCTGGCACGCGATTTTACTCCGAAAGACCCCCGAGATTTTAAGAGAAGTCTAAAGCATGGCAAAATCAGTTCTACAGGCCCAATCCGGAGCGATGAGTATTCGGACATCCAGCCGAAAAATCTCCACAAAATTGTATCGAGTTATTTTTGGATTGATCGCAGCTATTTTCTTTTTCGCGTCAGTCCCGGAGGCGGTACATGGACGAGAGCCCACCACGCAAAAGCACATAGACACAACTTTTTCGAATGGTCTGACGATTCTCGCACTTGAAGACAAATCCGACCCGCTGATTTCCCTCTGGATAACTTATCGCGCTGGCACTCCGGACGAACCCGAAGGTAAATCCGGCATAATGAAAGTCGCTGAGGAAATAATGAAATCTGGTTCGCGAGGCTATCGTGAAGGCGAGTACAGTCGAGTGATTCACTCAGGTGGAGGGACATTCGGTTCTTTTTCCACCTGGGATCTGACTTGTTACATCTCAAGATTCCCCAAGAACCTGCTTCGCGATGTTCTTCTGATGGAGGCGGACCGCATGGAAGGTCCACTGATTTTACGCGAGCGGCTTGTCGATGCAA
>JACZUZ010000389.1 GCA_022572905.1 Candidatus Zixiibacteriota bacterium
TTTGCAGAAGAAAAATTGCAATATTCCCAAGAAGCAGGAATTTGATAACCGAGCCAAAAGACCGCGGACCGAATTTAAATCGCCTCCGCCCAAAATTCTCTGAACCGCCGGAGAAATTGTAATGTCTGTGAATGTTTTTTCTGAGAGCGTTCATCTCAATCAATATCGGTTTAATGGGGATTTATTGTTAATCATATCAGTTTTATCAATGGCCCCTTGGCGAGCGTCAGGAATATGACACCATTAATTATACGCGATTTGACACAGGAATTGGGAGACAATCCGGAGAAATGAGGTAAGAATACAGGTTCAGGTTTGGAACAGAGATGGTGTCGCAGGTAGGGAATCGGGTTATTTTGTTTCTCATCTGGATCGTAAGTGACTGTGTTCCTTTAATATACAGCGATCCATAATTATCGTTACGCCCGCCGATTTCGCCTTGCGGTAGGCCTCAATCGAAATCACGCCCTCCTGCAACCAGACTACCGGCACGCCAATTTTAATCACCTCCTCAACGACCAGAAGAGTGTGCTTTGAACTGCGAAATACATTCACCAGATCTATTTTCCCCTCGATAGAGGACAGATCGCGGACCGCGCGCAGATTAAGCGCTTCGGTCTCGTTTGGATTAACCGGAATAATCTGGAAGCCCTGTTTCAACAGATACGCGGCCACCCCATTGCTGGGCCGTGATGGTTTGGAGGACAAACCAACCACAGCGATTCTTCTGCAATTTTTTAGAATCCGCTCTATTTCAGATTGAGGGGGATTTTCCCAATCGCTATCTTCGGCGCTCATGTTGTGAGTCTTAAATCTAATCTCGTAATCTATCGGATATGTCTTATGATGACAGGTTTTATGATTTCGGTTCTTATGACGCCCAACCTTATGACGCCAGAGAGAAAACGCTGTCTATCATCTTCGACAATTGCGCCTTTGGCGCCAACCCGACAATGCGTTCAACTTCTTTACCGTCTTTGAAAAACACAAGCGACGGTATCGACATAATCGCAAATTTCTGTGCAATATTCTGGTTGCTGTCTATATCCACTTTTGCGATCGTCAATTTACCGTCATATTCGGCCGCGATTTCATCGAGAATCGGCGCCACCATTTTGCAGGGTCCGCACCAACTGGCCCAGAAATCGACTATCACTGGTTTGTCTGAATTTATTACGCTCTCTTCAAAGCTCTCGTCTGTTACTGTAACTGGCTGACTCATATTGATCTGTACCTCTTTCTCAGTCTTGTGAGTTCCCACCCGGAATAGCTATCTGAGGACATTGCCAATCCGGTTGGGGCATATTAAGACCCTTCCCACGATAATGCAACAAATAGACGCGAAAATGGTTTCAAGACCCGAATTCGCCGCCGGAAACTCATACTCAAATCAGTGCGCGGCAGATGTCCACATCTGCCCGTCCTCAATTCGGGTTGATTTCACGCGCCCAAATAGTTAGCATGCGTTATGGTCGTCCGCAAGAGACTTGACATCAAAGGCAGAGCCTTGTCGTTTGTGACAATGACTGTTTCTAACTGGCTTCCTGTTTTCTCACAGAAGCAAATCGCGATTCTCGCTACAGATCAACTGCGAGAAAGTTTGAGGCATTTCAACATATCTTTGGTCGGGTATGCATTGATGCCATCCCATCTACATTTACTCCTCGGATTTCAGGAAATAAGTGGACTGTCACGCTTCGTACAAAGCTTCAAAATCCTGACTTCAAAGAGGGCGCGAAAGCTGCTACAGACATCCGATGATCTAAAACTACGAGAAGCGCTTGCTCCAACGACGGAGGGCAATCGCTATCAATTTTGGAAGCCACGCTTTGATGACTTGATCATATATTCTGAAGAACTGTTTAGAGCTAAGCTCAATTACATCTACAACAACCCGGTTAAAGCCGGTTTCGTTGAAAAACCGGAGGATTGGCATTATTCAAGCGCTTCTGACTGGCTGATGGACATCCCCGGGCCATTGCCTGTTGACAAGGAGTTTCAATGGTTGTAAAAGAAAAAGGGGCAGATGTGGACATCTGCCGCCCACGGAAAGAAGATTTCTGGGTTCGTCCATGAATCTACAAATTGAGGAATATACAACCAGTGGATACCAAATATCAGCTCGACGAGGAATCCTTAAGAGATCGCCTAATTGAATTGGAAAATACTAGATCGAATGGGGATGCGGATAGTGAGGAACTCCTAGATCTTGGAATACTTCGTTTTATGTTCGAGCGTGAAGATGATGGCTACTTATCTCCCGTAGCCGAATCAATTGCGCTTGATCCAAGTAATGATCTTGCAAGAATTTTTTGGTGTGGTTTGCTCACATCCTCATCAAATATATATGTACTTGACGAGTCGGGAACTGTTTTTTTCCAAAAGGGTATGTCCGAATTGCAACAAGTGCTCGTCAATACCAATAAAAATGACGGGGCCGCGTATTACTTGATGTATCTCTTGCATGATACCAGTCGAACGAATTTACCTTTGAGCGCGAAAATCGATTATTTGGAGCGCTCAGTAAAGGCAGAGCCTCTGTGGGTCGCAAATAGATCTGCATTAGCCAGATATTACGAGGAGATGGAAAAATTTGAAGACGCCATTCGTGAAGCTAGAATAGGGAGGGATAACCTAGATAAAACGTCTACAATGACAGATCTTAGGGAGGTGTATTTCAGCTATTTTGTTTCTGGAATAGGAGGTATCATCCTCAAGAAGTACTTTTCCAAGCAAATAGAAAGACTTCAATTAAGGCTGAGTTGCGGGAA
>JACZUZ010000390.1 GCA_022572905.1 Candidatus Zixiibacteriota bacterium
GCAAGGTCAAGGCGGGGTTATCGATTCAGAGCGAAACGCTAGTAGGATTTTGCATCCACTGAATAAATTGAAAAACTAGATATTTCTTGAAAGTGGGAACGCCAGAGAATGACAGCTGATATTGAAAGCAGAAAATCCATCTTGATCGTCGACGATGAAGAGGTGATGCGTGAATTTCTTAGCGAAGTGCTGGAGTCCTATGAAGTCACTTCGGCGGCAGACGGTGACGAAGCTATTTCTCACTTGAAAGAAAGAGATTTTGATTTGATCATTACGGATCTTAAAATGCCTCGTATTTCTGGTGAGGAGGTTGTCAAATTCGCTATTGAAAAGGATCCCAGCTACAAAGTAATAGTGATCTCCGGTTATTCCAGCCTTTTTACCGCTAGCAAATCAATTGAGAATGGCGCTTGCGCTTTCTTGTCCAAACCATTTTCCATTCAGCAACTTAGAAGTGAAGTTATGAAGTCACTGGATGAGGGCGGTCGCTGAGTCATAGTTATGAATGAAAGTAAATCTTATATCGGGAAACCCCTGGCCATCGTAATTGACGATACGGAAGTGATCCGTTCGCTTCTGTTTGACGCTCTGACCGAAAAAGGCTACGAAGTGAAAACGGCGAACGATGCAACCAGCGGTATTGCGCTTGCGACGCAGGTTAGGCCCGGAGTGATCTTTTGTGACACTTATATGCCCGATCTTGACGGATTAAGAACGATCAAGAAGATTCGTAAGGTCGCGCCCGACGCAATAGTTGTAATGACAAATTCCTTGCCAGAGGAATCATTTGAAAAAGAGGCCATGGCCAGTTCGGTGGATTTTATCTTGAACAAACCGTTTGGATTGGATGAACTCTGGTCGGTTCTTGAAAAAGTAGAAACGATGAACAATGCAAAATTAGGACAACCAATAAAGCCGACTAACCAGGTAAAGTCTTCTGGCTCGTAATTTCACCTAAATACCACTATGACTCCCGATGGCCAGCGCCGCCAAAATTCTTGTTGTCGATGATGAGGCTATTCTAGTATCGCTAATTCGTGATTGTCTTGAGGCGCAAGGCTTCAATGTATCAACTGCCTGTTGCGGAGCTGAGGGCGAAAAAAGATTACAAGAAAATGAATTCGATCTACTTTTAACTGATATTCGTATGCCCGATATCGATGGAGTAGAACTTTCACGTCGCGCGCGATCTATTCAACCTGGGATTGACGTCCTCTTCATGACGGGATATGCGGATTTGGATTCCGCCAAAAACGCAATTAGCGAGGGCGCTCTTGATTACTTAATGAAGCCGTTCGAAGTGACGGAGATTCGGAGCGCCATAAATCGAGCGCTAAAAAAGAGAAGTGATCGTCAATCCCATTCTCAGGGCGCAGAGCTTAACCGTCTTTCGAAGCTATCCGCCCTAATGGGTAGCGTCAATGAAATCGACTCGCTCTTCAATGTATCGCTTGATTTCGCATTGCTTCAGAGTGGTCTTAAAAAGGGCGCTATAATTTACTGGTCTGAGTTCACTGGAAAAATTGTATGTGTTTCAACCTCTTCAGGTGACACGAAAGACGCTCAGTTCAACTCACTGGAACTTGACAAAAGTCCCTTTGAAAATTCCTTCCTGCAAGACAATCCCGAAGTCGAGGATTTTACCGTTTTTTCTACGATGGACCAGCACCCGCTCATGTCCGATCTCTATGATAGGGAGATCAGTAGTTTATCATATCCTGAATGGATGACAGATCGTGACTGTCTTGTAAGTGTTCCCATATGCCGCAATGAGAAATTATTTGGTTACATTCTAATTGGGGTTGAGAAAGAGTCTATTCACGAGATCAAGAATGATTTGAAATTCATCGTGTTGACTTCTCAGCAAACTGCGATGTCCATAGAAAACCTTACTCTTCTCAGAAAAACTCAGGACGCATATAAGAGACTTCAATCCCTTCAGAAAAAAACAATCGGTCTTGAGACAATGGCGGTTCGCGGCGAGATGGCCTCCGAAATAGGTCACGAGATAAAGAATTTTCTTGGAGTTGTATCGGGGAATCTCTCTCTCCTGGAACATCATGCGAAGTCCGGCGAAATCAATAAATTATCCAGGCATGTCAAGGTTATTTCTGACGATCTGAATAAGATGAAAAAGTTCACAGAAAGTCTGATGAAAGAATCGACCTGGTCTTCGGAGAAAGTAGTAGCGGATGTCGGTTTAATTGTGCAAGATACTATTGATTTTCTAAAACCGCAGTCCAGATTTAAGAATGTTCGTGTGGAATTAGATATAGCGGCGAATCCGCCCAGTTTCCTCACAGATCCTGTGCAGTTTCAGCAACTACTTTGTAATCTGGCGAATAATGCCGCAGACGCCACAAGAGGGAAAAAAGATCGTAATGTGAAGATTTCTCTTACATCAGCTGACGAAGATAATCGCTTTTCTCTGATTGTCGAAGACAACGGCTCAGGAATAGAACCTGAGCTGATAGACAAACTCTTCAGCAGCAAGTTTACGACGAAAGATGATGGGAACGGATATGGACTTATTGTCTGCAATCGAATTATCGAATCACATGACGGCTTAATTGAAGTCGAATCAACTCCTGGCAAAGGCTCTAAATTTTCAATCTCATTTACCGCTCATCGTAGATAAAGGCCGACCCTACAGACATTTCGAATGGATGCGCGTTAGACTCCTGACCCTGTCGAACATTATTTTATACCGCGAATTTTCTGCACAGTTTTCTTGCGTATTCGCTCGCAAGAACTATATTACAA
>JACZUZ010000027.1 GCA_022572905.1 Candidatus Zixiibacteriota bacterium
GAAAGCGCAACCCCAGAGAATTACAACTTCTTTCAACCAAACGAACCAAGGCTAATATGACTATTTCAACGACATTGCTATATCTTCTTCATAGAGAACTGAAAAAATCACCCGCCCTGACTCTTATCCTGACGATTCTAGCGATAACATCCTGCACTAGGCAGAGCTTGACGCCCGGAGAAGCCCAGTTCAGCTCAGGAGTTGTTGAACTTCACGAGGGAAATCTGGAGCGAGCCACTGAGTTGTTCTCCGAGGCGGAAAATGTCGATCCGGCCCGTCCGTGGAGAGCGCTGGGCAAAGTCTATGAGCAGATCGCTTACAAGACAGATCGCGGAGCCATGAAGCTCTATGAAAAGCTAATAGATATCTCCCCTGATTTTGATTCCGGCTATGTGGGATTCTGTCGAATCGCTCTCGATGAAAATCAATATTTTCTCTGCGAGAAGATCCTTGAACTCTACGCCGCTAGGTTCGGGCTGGTTGCGACGACATCAAGTCAGAAATCTACAGAACGCGCCAAAGCTTACGCGCTGCTGATGTCACGTCTCTTGGGCGCACGAGGCAAATATGCGGATGCTGAGGCTCAGTTACGGCGCGCTATTGGCGCTGACAATTCGGACGGGCGTATGCGTTTCGCGCTGGCCGATATTGCGCTGGCTTCCGGCGATTATGATCGCGCGATGTCCGAAGCCTCAGAAGCGATAGATTTAGACGAAAATGAACACACTCTCCGATTGGCGGTAGCTTTTCACACCAAGGCCGGGTACGCCGACTCCGCGCTTTACTATCTCGAAAAACTTGAGGACGAAACCGGTTCCAATCTCGAGACCGGACGACTCAGAATCGAAACACTTATTGACCTTGATTATCTGGAGTACGCTCGTCAGGCCAATAAGCGAATGCTTTCACTTGGAGCTCCGGAATACCTAATGACTTATTATCAGGCCAAAATAGCGGAGGCGGATAAAAAATATCAAAGGGCTTACATGGTTTACCAGTACGCGCTTACTCTGGAAATGGATGACGGTGAGGTGTTTCGTGATTTGGGAAGGGTTGCGGCGCTGCAAAATAATTTCATCTTGATGGAAGATGAAATGAAGACAGTCATGCTATATGCCACGAGTGAGGGAGCCTCGTCGGATTATATCGCCGAGACGTATCTTGCTAAAGCGGAATACGAACTTATAACCCGACAGTATAGACAAGCGTTGTATGAGATTAATAAGATAGAATCTGTTTTCGGCAAAACTCCGCGACTGGAATTCACCAGAATTCATGCGCTGGCAAACTCTTTACTTTTCGATTCAGCGAAGACGCATCTGAGAGACGCCATTTCAATGGGCGGGACAAAACTTGAATGGCTCCTCGGTATTGGTAACGCGTATATCGCGGTTAAAGAGCCCGATACTGCGAAGCATTACTTTGACCTCACTTTGCAGAAATATCCAAACAACAAATTGGCGCTGGAAGGTTTGATAAAAGTCGCATCAATATATAGAGACAGCGTTGGATTTCTGAAAGGCTTGGAAAGAGTCGTTAGCGCTTTCCCGAGGGACGTTTCCGCCGCGCAGAGATTGGCTCAATATTATGCGGGGATAGGACAGGAAGTAAAATCGTTGGATTTGATGGAGCGGGCCATCGCTCTCAGGCCCGGCAAATTGAAGTTGTACAATTTCGCCTCGAATCTCGCATCAAATCGATATGGGATTGAGCAGGGCAAAGATTATATCTATCAGGCGCTTGAAAATAATCCGGACCTGCCTGACGCACACTACATTGTGGCGACTCTTCATTTCGGCGCGGGTAATTTTGACTCAACTTCATACTACATAGGCAAGGCTCTCGCTCTCGACTACAAACATCTCCCGTCGCTAGTATTTACAGGACTATTACAGGAATCGTATGATCGGCCAGATTCTGCCATCGAAATTTACAAATCTCTCATCGAATTGGATTACTTCTATGCGGAAGCATACCATAAGCTGGCTCTGGTTCTGATCAACAACAAAATTGATCTTGATAACGCCGCCAATCTGGCTAGGAAGGCAATCAATTTATCGGGCGGAATTGAGGGCAGCATGCACGGCACGTTGGGCTGGGCGTATTATAATCTCGGCAGATATAAGATGGCTAATACGTCGTTCGCGCAGGGGATTAAGCTCGATCCGCTAGACCCGCTTAAGCGGTTCATGTCCGCTATGAATTACGAGAAGCTGGAAAAAACTGAGCAGGCGCTAAATCAGTATAACAAAGCCCTTGAGTTGGGAATTTCCGGACCAACGCGCGAAATCGTGATTCAGTCTATAGACCGACTAAGAGGCTGATTCAAACAAACGTCAAAACTACATCAAATTGATCAAGAAGGCCTTAATCACAGTTAATTTTTGCGGCTCACCAGAGTGGCGGAAGCCTGGCTTGTCGGCATTACAATAATCTCATTCAAACTTACATGAGGAGGGCGGTTAGCCGCGAAAACTATCACCTCCGCGATATCCTTTCCGACCAGTGGTTCGATGCCCTGGTAAGGTGTTCTGGCTCGCTCTTTATCTCCTTTGAAGCGCACAATTGAGAATTCAGTTTCAACCAATCCCGGATCAACTGTTGTCACTCGAAGCGCTGTATCCACCAACTCCATCCTCAGTGAGTTTGTAATCGCTCGCACCGCGCTCTTGGTGGCGCAATATACCGCGCCACCCGGATAGCTTTCATGACCGGCGATTGATCCTACATTTATAATATGCCCCGATCCGCGCTCAAGCATGCCGGGGAGTATCTTTCGCGTGACGTAGAGTAAGCCGCCGACATTTATGTCGAGCATTGTCTTCCAGTCATCAGGATCACCATCAGCGAGCTTGTCAACACCGGCCGCCATACCGGCGTTATTTACCAGAATATCAATTCGTCGCCAGGAATCGTCCAGACTGGCCAGACTCAAGTCAACACTCTGCCGAGAGCTGACGTCCATTTCCAGTACCTGAGCCTCAGATGAAAAATCGGCCTCTATCTTATCCTTCAATATCTCTAATCTGTCCCGGCGACGGGCGCAAAGGATCACTCGATCCGAACTCCGAGCGAATTCCAACGCTGTGGCCGCTCCGATTCCGGCCGAAGCTCCGGTGATTAGGACTGTCTTCTGTGAAGTCTGGTTCATTTGGGTCGATTTTACTGATCTTTATTGCTCTGAATCTCACGAGTCCGCTCGAATCTGGGGAATCTGGGGTAGGAAGGGACAAAAGGCAAACTCATACCCGAAATCCTGAAAGTCACGATTCATTCCCAAAATTGGAATTTCCCCACACTTCTTTGCAAAAAAAAATCGCTTATCAGCGAGATTCTCAGGCGGGTTCTAGCTGGCCGCCTAACTCAGTGATACTCAGTCGCTTATATTGGCAAACGGGGGCTTCCGGCAGGGCCTCTTTAGGCGCCAAATGTGCTAATACTGAACGATAGATGTAATCAGAGTCGAGTAAGGCTCCGATATAGTAGGTGGCCCGCGCTTTTACTGAGCCAAAGCCTGGAACAAAGGGTCACTTAAGCTTTTGATCCCCAGGTTCAGTAAGGAGCGATTTTAGTGGCCGCCAAGAAACGTGAAAAGGATGTATTAAAGCCAAAGAAAACTTTCTGGCATCTCTACAGCCTCCAAACTCTGAGCGCCGAGAAGTTTACTAAGGTAGTTGACAAGATTCTCAATAGAGATTATGGTCTAATCAAGTGATCTGCGTATCACATCCCTGACCGTATGATTCCTTGGAACTATCCAGACTGAAATCCACTCACCAATAACCAGGACAAATCTTTTAGACTCGACCAAGGTGTTTTTTTGACTAATGTCTCCGGAGGTAAGTAGAATGACGCTATGGCGTCAGCGCTGAATTCCGAACGGAACGATTAATCTGACAGAAAAGACACAGGAAATACAGAAGGCGCCAGAGCCTTCAAGGAAAACAGAGAAATAGTCCCAAGAGCTTACCAAACATGAAGATGGCTGGATTAAAATCACTGTGGAAGAGATCAAGTCGGCGGAATTCTCGCAAGCTGACCATGATGCTCATTCCGGACGGAGGGAGTTCTTCGCGTCAGTATCGCCTACCATTGAATTCCCTCTATATTCTTGGGGCAGTTCTGGCGGTTATGGTGGTCACCACCGGATTTCTGGGAGCCGGGTATTTGACCAGTAGAGTATCCACCGAAGAGCTGACCCAGCTCAGAGTTCAAAATAATGAGCTGTCGCGGAGATATGAAACCATGCGCTGGGAGCTTGCCGAATTGAATTCGAAGTACGAAGATTTAATTGAGAAAGAAATCGCCATCCGGGGCATGTTTGATCTCCCTGTAATTGATCCTGAGCAGCGTCGCCTCGGTGTCGGCGGTCCGACCCATAATGTGCCTGCTATAACTTCCCGGGCCGAAGAACTCGCTTATCTGACCGAGAGTGATCTGGATAGGCTTAACCGACTGGCGAGATTCGAAATCGCGAAGTTTGACGAAGTTCTAAGCATTCTGAATGGAAAGAAAAATATACTCGACCATACTCCGTCGATTCGACCCACAAGAGGATGGATCTCGCGCGGTTTTGGGATAAAGCGCAATCCGTTCACAGGCGAATCACAACCGCATCGGGGTCTGGATCTGGCCAATCATCGCGGCACTCCTGTTATCGCCTCCGCCGATGGCAGGGTGACTATGGCTGGCCGCAACGGTGGCATGGGTAAGATGGTTGTCATTAACCACGGCAACGGATTTTTCACCCGCTATGGCCATCTGGACAAGATCAAAGTTTCAAGGCGCGATAAAGTCAGACGCGGCGATGTAATAGGGCTGATGGGTTCCACCGGATATTCAACAGGTCCGCATTTGCATTATGAAGTCATCAAGAATGGGAAATCAGTCAACCCGCTGAACTACATTATTGACGCTAACTATTGATTTTTTCCACTTCTTATTCCCGATCAAGAATATCATCTCCTTTTTTTGATTTAACCTGAAAATTGTTATCTTTCTACAGGAAGGATTCGCCGTTGTCAGCGACGCCGATCTTGTGTCATACTCCGTCTGCACACGGAACATTATCGCAGTCTTGCGAGAACCCTAAAGCCGGAACTGGAATTCGGACCGAAACCAATAGTTGAAACACTTGTTTAATGATTAGCGTGTATGTCTAATAGAATCGAAACAAAAGAATTGGCCAGCGAAGAGTCTCGCAAAGCCGGAAGTCCCGTTGGCGAGGCCCCAGCGAAGCGAGGGAGTCAAAGCAAAGGCGCCGCCGATGTTAGCCTGACTGTCAGTGGCATGCACTGCGCGTCCTGCGCGATTTCGGTTGAAAGCGCTTTGTCAGATATCGCTGGCGTTCAAAGCGCCCAGGTGAATTTTTCGCTGGGTTACGCGAAAGTTAGCTATGACAAAGCGCAAACGGCGCCCGATGAACTAATTGACGCGGTTAAAAAAGCCGGATATAGCGCCACAGAACGAAAAATCGATGACATTTTTGAATTCGAGAAAGAAGCTCAAGCGACCTGGAAAGATTTCGTTCGATCAGCGCTTTTTACTATTCCACTCCTCCTGATAAATTTCTCCACCGACGCGTCCTCGACCTCGACAAATTTACTTCAGGATTTCTACCATCTGATTCCGGCCGCGCTGGTTGGGCTTTTGTCCGGGGCCGCGCTTTTCTATTCGGGCAGATCAATTTTGATCGACGCATTTCGCCAGACAATTCGATTCAGAGCGAATATGAACAGTTTAATAGCCCTCGGAACTGTTGCCGCCTATGGCTTGAGCTTCTACAATCTCGTAGCGGGATTGACTTCGCTTACCCCGCTAACCGAGAAATTTTATTTTGAAACCGCCGCGATGATTGTCAGCATAATCTTGCTGGGAAGATATCTCGAGGCGCGTAGCAAAGGCAAAGCGAGAAAAGCGATAACATCGCTCTTGGATCTCCGTCCGCTCAAGGCCACGGCGATCATAAATAACACCCAAGTGGAGATCGACGCCGCCGCGGCCCGACCGGGCATGATTTTATTGGTGCGGCCGGGGGAGAAAATTCCGGCGGACGGTAATATCATTGAGGGCGAGCCGACGATAGACGAATCAATGCTGAGTGGTGAGTCGATGCCGGTGGAAAAAAGAGTGGGCAAGTCAGTTGTGGGCGGCTCGATAAACGGATCCAGGGTTTTCAAAATGGAAGTGACGGCCTCCGGCGAAAAAAGCTATCTCGCCAGCGTCATCAAGATGGTTTCCGAAGCGCAAAGCACGAAGGCGCCAATTCAAAGGATGGCTGATAAAGTCGCCGGAGTTTTCGCCCCGATAGCGCTCATGATAGCGCTGATTACTTTTGGCGCCTGGTATTTTTTTGGAGGCGAGGGAAGTCACGCTATGCTTTTCTCCGCGCCGATTGCCGTCCTGATTATCGCTTGTCCCTGTGCGCTTGGATTGGCGACACCAACTGCGATTTTAACAGGGTCAGGAAAAGCGGCCCGCCTCGGCATACTAATTCGAAGCGCGGACGTTTTCGAGCGCATAGTGAGCGCCGACATAATAGTTTTCGACAAAACCGGAACTCTTACTTACGGCTCGCCTGAAGTAACACAAATACATTGCAAGGAAGGCGTCGATGTAAGCGCCGTGCTCGAAATAGTGGCGGCTTTGGAATCCTCAAGTGAGCATCCACTCGCGAAGGGAATAATGCGCGCAGCAGAAAAACGCGAAATAAAATATGAACCGGCCACGGAAGTTGAAGCGTTGTCCGGTTTTGGAGTCAAAGGAATGATTGGCCTGAAACCGGGATTGGTGGGTAATCTGGCCGCCATGGAGAAATACGACATCTGCGTTGACGAGTTCAAGGAGCTGGCTCAGGAGGAAATGGAAAAGGGCCGCACGGTGGTATTTGTCGCTCTTGATTCGCAGGCGCTGGGAATAATCGCCCTTGCTGATAAGATTAAAAATGAGGCCCGCAAAGTTGTCGCCAAGTTGCAGGCCGACGGCGCCAAAGTTTTCATGTTGACGGGAGATAACACCCCCGCCGCCCGATCAACGGCTGAGGCTCTGGGGATTGACCATGTCGAATCAAATGTTCGACCCGAACAAAAGGCCGAGTTGATAAGCGCTCTTTCCAGGGCAGGGAATCGGGTTGTGATGGTGGGCGATGGCATAAACGACGCGCCCGCGCTGGCCGCAGCGGATATTGGAATAGCTGTGGGAAGCGGAACTGATGTCGCCAAAGAGACAGCCGACGTGATTCTGGTGAAGTCCGATCTGCGCTATTTGAATCAGACCATGTCGATAGCCAAAAAAACATTCAAAGTCATCAAGCAAAATCTTTTCTGGGCTCTTTTTTATAATACGCTGGCCATTCCTCTGGCGGCCGGGGTGTTCTATCCATTTTTTGGCTGGAGACTTTCGCCTGAGGTCGGGGCTGTGGCTATGGCGCTTTCATCAATTATGGTCGTTCTGAATTCCACCAGGTTGTCCAAAACCGAAACGACAGACCTGTCAGACCCCGCCACAATTCCCAGCTCCTGAGGGAATATTCAAAGAGTAAATTATTCAAAATATATAGTATGGCGAGCGCAGCGAATGGCGACCCCAAATAACGCTCTGGCAAGGTTGGTCAAAGTGATTGCGTCCGAGTGATCTTATTGCGACATTGTCTGATGGCCGGCGCTGTCCTCCAAGTGTTTCCAGCGCAAAATAATTGCCTCGAAAATGTTTCGAATCTGACGCACAAACCGGTCAGCAAGTAAAAGCCAAATGACAAGAGCCAAATGACAAGAGAAAGAGCGATAAGCGGAGCGCAAATATCCGCAGACGAAGATCTGGTAAATTACACGCTTCGTCCCGCCCGCCTGTCTGAATACGTTGGCCAAAAAGATCTCTGCGCCAAGCTGAGTATTCCGCTGGAAGCGGCCCAAAAACGCGGAGAGCCCTGTGAGCATGTTTTGCTATATGGCCCCCCCGGGCTGGGTAAGACCACTCTGGCACATATAATAGCCCGTGAAATGGGAGCAAGAACAGTCTCCACCTCGGGACCATCGCTCTCGCGAACCGGCGATTTGATGGGTATTCTCACCAATCTGAATGAGGGGGATGTGCTCTTCATTGACGAAATCCATCGCCTATCTCCGACTATCGAAGAATTTATTTATCCCGCCATTGAGAGCTTCAAGGTAGATTTTGTTGTCGACAAGGGCGCCTACGCCAAAGTTATCAATGTCCCCCTAAAGCGTTTTACTCTGGTCGGGGCCACCACCCGCGCGGGGCTTCTCTCCGCTCCGCTCAGAGACAGATTCGGATTGTTTTTCCATCTGGATTTCTATCCGGCAGACGAGCTGGCCGAAATTATAACCCGCTCGGCGCAATTACTGGGTTGTCCTATTGATGTGGAATCAGCCGACCGCATCGCCCGACGAAGCCGCGGAACACCCCGAATCGCCAATCGCCTCTTAAGGCGCGTGCGAGATTACGCTTCGGTGAAGTCCGACGGCGCGATCAATCCCGATTTAGCGGACAAAGCTCTGGCGGCCGAAGGCATAGATGAAGCTGGGCTGGATGACTTGGATCGCCGATTCTTGACTGTGGCGATTGAATACTACAAAGGCGGGCCGGTGGGTATTGAGGCTCTGGCGGCTACGCTTTCGGAGGAAGTTGACACACTGGTCGACATGGTCGAGCCATTCCTGCTAAAAATTGGTTTTCTGCAGCGCACCCGCCGGGGGCGCGAAGTTACCCAAATCGCCTGCGATCATCTAGGCTTCAAATTGGAAAAAGTCGGCTCGGGCGCCAATCAAACAACTCTTTTTTCATCCGAACCAGGCAGCCAGTTTTCCCCAAAGTGATTTTCCTTTTAGAATTTGATTTATTCAGGTTCAAGGATTTATTTTTCCCAAAAGACTCCGTCCTGAAAAGATTTCGATTCTTAAAGCGTCCGGTATAATGGATATATCAGTTTTTGATTATGATCTCCCGCCGGAGTTGATAGCTCAAATTCCTTTGGTTGAGAGAAGTTCATCACGGATGATGCTGGTAATTCGCGACACCGGGGCCTATGAGCATTCCACGTTCGGGCAATTCAAGTCGCAGTTGAATTCCGGAGACTGCCTTGTTCTCAATGATACAAAAGTTTTTCCTGCGCGATTGCTCGGAGCCACCCGCGAGTCCGGAGGGAAAGTTGAGATTTTTCTGGTGAGACCGGTCGGCTTAGAAAGCGCCGGACGTAACTCTCCCCTGCGAACTTCGCAGAAGTGGATCGCACTGTTGAAGTCAAGCGGAAAGCTCAAAGAAGGCGAACTTCTTGGATTCAAAGTTAAGCAGAGCGACACAAGCGTGCGTCTGGAACGGAAACTTGAAAACGGGAACTGGGAGGTGAGCTTTCCGTCAGAGAGCGCATTTGTGGAAATATCTCGTGAGTTCGGGCATGTTCCGCTCCCGCCCTATATCAATCGTGCGGATGACAATTCAGACATCAAGCGCTATCAGACGGTTTACGCTGATGACGACAAGCCGCTAGCCGTGGCGGCCCCGACTGCGGGTTTGCATTTTGACAAGAAGACTCTCGAATCAATTCAGTCGGCGGGAGTTAAAATCGTGCGGATTACCTTGCATGTCGGTCCGGGAACTTTTAAGCCGGTCGTCGTGGACCAAATTGAAAATCATCGTGTTGATCCCGAGTGCGCCGAAATTTCGCAAGCGGCTTGTGATACGATCAACAATACTGTGCGCTCCGGCGGCAAAATAATCGCCGTCGGGACAACCAGCATGCGCGTACTTGAGTATGTAGCCGCTCTGGATATTAACGATAACGCGCTTTCTCCTTTCAGCGGCATGGTCGATTTGTATATTCGGCCCGGATATGATTTCAAAATTGTCGATTCGCTCCTGACAAATTTTCATCTTCCGCGTTCATCTCTTTTGATTTTGGTTGGGGCTTTCGCGGGCGTTGAAGCAGTGCGGAAATGCTACATAGAAGCGGTTAAGGAAAAATATCGCTTTTACAGCTATGGTGACTGTATGTTCATTCGCAGTTTATCGACTAATTATTAAGGTTTGATCTTTCAGTAACTTTCATTCTCCGGCGAAGTGGATATATTTACATAATGAAAACTGTTGCAATTATACTTGCGGCCGGTGGGGGAGCGCGATTCGGAGCCGACCGCCCCAAGCAGTTCGCTATGGCTCTGGGAAAGCCTGTTTTATGGCATACTCTTGCGGCTTTTCAAAGCGCGAGCTCAATAGATGATATAGTTCTGGTAGTACCGCAGGAGGAACTGGAGTATGCTCGCGAAGCGTTTTTGAGTAATAGTCCCTTGGACAAAATAGGCAAGGTCATCGCGGGCGGCTCAACTCGGTCAGACTCAGCCCGGCTGGGGCTGGCGGCAATTCCTATTTCCACTGAGATAATAGCCATCCATGATGGCGCCCGCCCCACAGTTGCCCCATCAGATATTAATAGAGTCGTAAAAACTGCACGCGCCGAGCGAGCGGCTATTCTTGCGTCGCCCGTTACCAGCACCTTGAAGCGCGCAGCGGCAAAATATATTATCAACACTGTTGAGCGCGAGGGGCTCTTTCTGGCGGAAACTCCGCAAGCCTTCCGGGCGGACCTGATTCGTGAGGCCTATCAGAAGTTGGGCGAGGATTCGTTGCCCACCGACGACGCGCAGTTGGTTGAAGCGCTTGGATTCAAAGTTTGTATTGTTGAATCTGAATTCTTAAATATAAAGGTGACCACAAAAGAAGACATAGCGCTCGTCGAGGCGATACTAAAGGCCCGCAAATGATCGAAACAAACAAATTTCCCGAATTTAGAACCGGAATCGGTTTCGATGTTCACCGCTTTGATTCAAATCGTCCTTTGATACTCGGAGGCGTGAAAATTCGCGAAATAAACGGACTTGCGGGGCACAGCGATGCGGACGTTGTCTTGCATGCCATCTGTGACGCTCTTCTGGGCGCGGCGGGGCCGGGGGGTGGGCCTGCGGGCGGCGGCGCG
>JACZUZ010000391.1 GCA_022572905.1 Candidatus Zixiibacteriota bacterium
GGCTCAATCATGTCTTTCAGCTGCGCGGTTGTGGATTGTGATGATTTTGTTCTAATGAAAATAGTCGCAATTCCGAAGCAGGAATCTGCGCTGGGAATAACCTGACTTATGTTTATGGCGGCCTCACCGAAGGCGTTTACTTGATACAGGGTCGATCCAAAGGCGCCATATGGCACCGAAACGGACGAATCGGTGTTGGCGCTTACGAACGCCTGGTTAGCGCTCACCGTTGTATCAAAGTAGGTAAATTCAAGCGGATTTGTCCCCGGTATTGAATCCCAAAACTGGACAAAAAAGCTCGCCGCACTGCCACCGCGCGTAAACTCAATCGTAAGCAAGATATCGCCGATCGTTCGACCTCCGTCCGGTCCGAGCGACGTAAACGAACCGTCCGTATTTTTGAAAAGTGAATTCTGAAGCAACTCAAAGTCGATGTAACTATCGCCATTAACTGCGCGCCGATCACCACTCATGATCCCCCACAAATCGCCATTGCCGGCGAATCTGAGATGGAAAAGGCCATTGTTGATGTCGTCCTTCTGAGGGACAGAACCGGTTTTCCAATTGTAGGTGTTTGGGTCGTGAAAGACTTTATCGCTTTGCGCGAAAACATCGAGGTCGGAGTTTCCAGTCAAATCAATGACATGAAATGTCAATGTCGAATCAAATGGTATGCCGGCGGAATTAAGTACGCCGCCTCCGGCCCCGGCAAGCCAGTCATCCAGGATTGACGATTCGGAGTGAAGATTTCCGTCAATCTCAAAATTCGAACCGACGCCCGGTCCCGGCGCCTGCCCAAAGGCTTGTGTGTTGATCCCCAAGATCAAAGCCAGAGCAACAGCAATAGCCGGAGCTTGCAAGACTTTGGTCTTGAGGTGTATACATGTTGGACGAGATTTCATCGTCTGCTCCTGATTAAAAGTTAGAAAAGGTTTGTTTATCAATTTATTGCCAGTAGTTGAACCTGACTTTCGGCCGGTCAAAGCCTTGTGAGTATTGGTCTATTCAGTTTTTCCGGACCAGAGATAGAAAGTCGCTAAGTCCGAGATTACGAGAGCCGTTGACTCGTATTGAAAACTTCTTATATGTTAGTCAAGACCTGAGAAACAGCAGGTACTAACATAGAATATGTTGTTTGGCCATAATGTCAAGCTCTATTAACCCCGATTTAAGTATATATCAGCTATCTGTTTCGGGTAGTGTATTCCGCCGTGACATCGCATGTCACAGAATGTATTTCTCTGCACGATTTGATCAGAATAATCGCAAAATCCTGTGCAATTTCGTGGGTGGATTTCGCGCGTTATACCGGAGAATTCGCCCAAGATCCTGGCTGGAATATTCATTCTCGATCTTGCCGACCTCGAAGTAACTTTAGTCGCGTATCCTCTGATCTTTCCTGGCAACTACAACGTTCCGGAATTTCGTATTCGTTGCTATGCTATTAAATTCAATGTTACAGGTAAGTCGCTGAAATGATTAGAGATATAGCTAACAGCGTTCAAGAGTTGTCACAATGGTCTTGACAATTCAGATTAATCAGGTACATTTATATCCACGATCTGGCGTATGTCAGGATTGTATTGAAATATCAAAAAGCATGAAGCCTTGCAACATTCATACCCAGACTCACAAGAGCGCTAACCATATCTGCGCTTGTTGTTGTCTCTGTAACTGCACCTACTTTTGCGTCTGTTGTTGTACTTGTTGCAAAGTTGGGCGGGAAGGCGCTGAGGTAATATTGTAGTCTAATAAAAGCGAAAAATAGAGCAATATCAAAAGAGTCTTTCCGTCCCGGAGAGACTCTTTTTTTGTGAGCAAAGCCCCGTGTGAAAATAGCAAGAGACAAATAGAAGGAAATTAATATCGATGAATCAAAGAGCGTACAAGAAAAGTCGTGCGAAATATGATTCGACTTCGGAAAGCAACACAAAGTCACTTAGTAATAACTCTGGACGAAAAATATTCCCCCCTCATAAAAAATCCAGCGATCTCTTTGATTTGGTTGGCAACACCCCACTGGTTGATCTGAAAATGTTTCGGGAAGAGTTTCCAAAGTCAAGAGTTAGCGCGAAATTGGAATACCTAAATCCCGGTGGATCGCTTAAGGACCGACCTGTCGCCAGGATAATTCGCGCCGCGCTGGCTGAAGGGAAACTCACTTCAGAGAAAACTTTGCTTGATTCAAGCTCCGGCAACGCCGGAATATCCTATTCGCTTTTTGGCGCGGCGCTTGGCGTGAAGGTGCATCTTGTGGCGCCTGGCAACGCTAGCTCTGAGCGCCTGGAAAGAATTAGAGCGCATGGCGCTTCTTTGACGCTGACTGATCCAATGGAAGGATATGACGAAGCAATTCGAACAGCGCATAGGATATATGAAGAGAATCCTAACAAGTATTTTCTAGCTGATCAGTATGGGAATGAAAATAACTGGCGTGCGCACTACGAAACTACTGGCGTGGAAATTTCGCTTCAAGCTCCCGAAATAACTCATTTTGTCGGCGGTGTTGGCACGGGGGGATCGATAACGGGAATATCAAGGCGTTTGAAAACAGTGAGATCGGATATCACAATTGTGTGCGTTCGACCCGAAAGATTTCCTGGCATTGAAGGGCTCAAGCCATTGGGAGAGCCGGACGACATCAAGCCCGCGATATTCGATGAAAGTAGTGTAGATGAATGGATTCCGATCAGCGCAGAGACGGCGCGAGAGTATTCACACAAGCTGGCCAGAGAAGGATTCTTCGTAGGTC
>JACZUZ010000392.1 GCA_022572905.1 Candidatus Zixiibacteriota bacterium
ATTAAGGCGCTCTTTTCCTCATATCAAATTATCGGTTCTAGCGTCTCCGCGTAATTGCAATGTGATTAAAGCTGATGACAAAATCGATACGATTTACCTGTATCGCAAGCAAGTCTTCAAAGATTGGGACACTGTAAAGAGTATTCGCAAACGCAAATATGATTTAGTGGTTGACATGATTTGCGGAGACAGTGTTACTTCGCTGTTTCTCTCCCAATTAGTCGCGCCTGGAGCGACACGTGTCGCAGTGGGAAAGACAGCTTTCGCAAAGTACTATCACTATCATTATCCAGTGAATCTTTCAAAGGGTGAGCATATGATCGATATAACCCTGCGTACACTGAAGTGTCTGGGACTAAATGAAGACTCATTTAGTTATGAAGCGCCGATGAGTCTCTCGGATTCGGCCCAATCCGTCGCTAACAAATTCGTAGCTAATGTCGCAAATAATAAACGTTGGAAGAGTAATAACTCAAAAATCATAGGACTAAACATATCGGCCGGCGCTCCAAATCGCGATTGGGGCGAAGGGAACTATGTCGAATTGCTTAAGCTCTTGTCAGCCGATATCGGGTACGGTCGATTAGTCGTTTTTTCTGTCCCGTGGGAGCGACACAAAGCGCAAAGGATTATTTCAAATTCAAACGCTGATATTGAGTTGATTCCTCCCGGACTTGGGCTGGAAGAAGTTTCGGCTCTGATATCAAAACTTGATTTCCTGATAACACCCGATACCTCATTGATACATATCGCGCGCAGCTTCAATGTTCCCGTAATCGGTCTTTATTCGAACCACACTCGTAATTTCAATCAATGGCGAGCGTACGGACAAACATCGGGCCTGATTCAAGGGAGCGCCGCCGACGATATCCATGACATTTCACCTAAGCGTGTGTTAGCTGAGACAGTAGCGATGCTCGAAAGAGATTCTCGCAAGGCGATTTGAGGGAAGGGCGAGCGTTGTGTCATCTTCTAAACTTTCGGTAATAATTATTACTCGTAATGAAGAGAGAAATATTGCGGATTGTCTCCAGAGTGTCATCTGGGCCGATGAAATAGTAGTCGTGGACTCTTACTCCACCGATAAGACCGCCCAAATCGCGGCCGAATGTGGCGCGAAGGTTTATCAGGAGGAATGGCGAGGATTTTCGAAAGCGAAACAATCGGCGCTTGATCATTCCACATCAGAGTGGACGTTATCACTCGATGCGGATGAAAGAATAACTCCCGAGTTGGGAGCGGAAATCAAAAGGGAAATCGCGGCGAATACTTTTCAGGGTTTCGAAATTCCGCGGCGAACATGGTTTATTCGCAAGTTTATCCGCTATTCCGGATGGTATCCTGACTATACGCTTCGACTTTTCAAGAAAGCGAATGCGCGCTTCTCTGAGTCGCAGATTCATGAGCGAGTAGTTGTAGATGGCGCTGTCGGGCGCTTGGGGGGCGATATTCTGCATTACTCCTATCGTTCAATAGAAGAGTATATCGCTCGCATGAACCGCTATACGACTCTGGCGGCTAATGAACTGAGCGAAAAGGGAGCGCACTCCTATTGGTTCACTCCACTTGTCAAAGCGCCAGCGATATTTGTGAAGCGCTATATCATGAAAATCGGTTTTCTGGATGGGTGGTCCGGCCTTGAGCTGGCCGCGCTTTCAGCCATGTATGTGTTTGTAAAGTACCTAAAATTGCGCGAACTGAATAAATCATCTGTTGAGAATATCATAACAACAGACAGCGCCTCGAAATCGTAAAGCAAGAAACGCGAAGCTAATTGTTGTTAGAGTGTTCAGTTGTGATAGATATTCCGGAAAATCCCCGAATCCTATTTACCCGGACAGACGCGATGGGCGATTTGATTCTGGCTACCCCCGCGATTCGAGAAACCAAGAGAGCTTTTCCGCGAGCCGAAATTTCTTTCCTCTGTCGGGAGTACACCGCTCCTCTACTTGCGAATAACCCGCATTTGAGCGAGGTGATAGAGGTAAAAGACGAATCATGTTCAAATGTGGATAAAGTGGCAAAACATCTAAAGTCGCGAAATTTTGATCTGGCGATCGCGATTTATCCGTCGAAATTTACCGCGCGAGTTCTAAGAGCCGCTGAAATACCCATTCGTATTGGAAGCGGGCGGCGCTTAATTTCAATGCTATTTACACACAGAATCTACAAGTCTCGTAAAAATAATTTGCGAAATGAAGCCGAATGTAATTTTGATTTGCTTGAACCCTTGAATGTACCGGTGGGATCTCTCGCTCCAGAGGTGTTTCTTACTTCAGACGAAAGAAGCTGGGGCGCTGATCGGCTCAAAGAATTTGCCAAGCTTGGGCCGTCGGTAATTTTGCACCCGGGTTCGGACGGTTCCGCTTTTGACTGGACTCTGGCGAATTTTCTTGAGCTGGCCAGAAATTTATCGAGCGACGGAATAGTCGCGATATTTACCGGCTCTGAGCAAGAAGCGCGTATAATCAACGAAGCGGCGAAAAGGGCTGGTCTTGAAATAAACTCGCTGGCTGGGGAGACTGATCTGCGTCAATTAGCGGCGGTCCTTAATGCCGCCGATTTGGTAGTCGCGAATTCGACGGGGCCTTTACATTTGGCGGCCGCTGTGGGGACGGCGACTGTTGGTATTTTCCCGGACAGTCCTGAGATGTCGCCAAGGCGCTGGGCTCCTCCGGTCGATAATACTGTTATATTGACGCCTGATTGTGGAGGCTCGGGGAAGCCGGGTTTC
>JACZUZ010000393.1 GCA_022572905.1 Candidatus Zixiibacteriota bacterium
ACGATATTCCTCTTTAAGTCAGTAACTCTCGCTCCAGTCATGACAGTCACGCCCAATTTTTCCAATGATCGCCTTGCCGCCCGAGACAGTCTCGGAGCGAACGTAGTAAGTGGACGATCTTCGCTCTCGACCAAAATAATTCTGGCCTTTCGTGTATCGATATTCTTGAAGTCATTTTTCAATGTCGATCTGGTAAGTTCGCCGATAGCTCCCGCCAACTCAACGCCGGTGGCCCCTGCCCCGATAACAATGATTGTCATTAGATTTCTTCGCATCTCGGGGTCGTCTGATTGCTCTGCCAGCTCAAACGCCAAGAAAATTCTCTGACGAATTTCCAAAGCGTCCTCGACAGTTTTAAGACCTGGAGCGTATTTCGCCCAGTGATAGTTGCCGAAATAGTGATGAGTAATTCCAGTGGCAATGATGGCGCTATCATAGCGAATCACCTTATCGTTAATTGTTAGCTTACATTCGAGTGGGTCGATGTCAGTTACCAGACCCATCACAACGTTAATAGAAGATCGATTCTTGAGAATCGATCTCAAAGGAGACGCGATATCGCCCGGTGAAAGCCCACCGGTCGCCACCTGATACAGGAGCGGTTGAAAGAGATGGAAGTTTCGTTTGTCCACAAGAGTAACCGGCGTCCCAGCGCGACCAAGAGTCTTAGCGGCATATAAACCCCCGAATCCACCGCCTATTATTACAACATGAGGTTTGTTTTTCGTTTGTGACCCTCGAGTCATGTTCGGAGCCTTTCCAACAATATCTCCGCGCCTTTCTTGAATCCATCATAGGGCAAATCGCCAAATCCATTCCGTGCCATCTCAGATAGTTTCCCACTGCGGCGCAAACTCTCCAGCATATTTCCCAACTCGCGCGAATCTGCGGTGGAGTCCACTGGAGCTGCAACGCCGCGTTGGATTCCCAGACGCCAGTTAAGCGGGGCGAATGTTCCGAAGGCAGGTCCGATCATGAACATTGGCAATCCCCCGGCGACAGCCCAGTTCACTCTCTCATGAGAAGGCGCTACAAAAAAATCCAGCTTCTCGAATCGCTCGACTAGCAGTTCTTCCTCGCGCTCAATCGAATCGTAAGAAACCAGCTCCATATTCTCCGGCCCAGCCAGCGACTTAATCCTTTTTTCAAGCGCTCCTCCCGATTGGGCGAAAACCATAGCCCTGTGTCCTGAACTTAATATGCTTTTCACTCCGCAAATTATTTTGCGCAAATGTTCCTGCGGTTCAGCGCCAGAGGAGTAAAAAACGCCCGTCAAAGAGCCTTTGACTTCAATACGCGCTAATCGCTCTTTGAGAGCTGGTTTGAGGAAATGAGTGAGTCCGCTTTCGATGCACGATCCGGTAACGACAACGCCTCTTTCGTCCGCGCCCGCCGAAATAAATCGCATGCGAACTTCATCTGTCGGAACAAGTGTCAGGTCTGGCGCCGGTGTTAGTGAATCGTCAGGCGCCACAAGCTCACCGTGCATATATATTATCTGACGTTTGACCTTCAGATAATCCGCCAGTGTTACCAGGAGCGGATGATCGACAACCAGCGGAGCGTCGCTTCCGGTTAGAAACCGCTTTAATCCCCCGGCTAGTAATTTTTCAAAAAAACCTACACTGCCGACGCGTTTGGTCTGGCGAAGTTTTTCATACTTTTTCCCAACTCTCCCGCTACTGCTTCCAATTTTGTAAGCCCGATGAATAGCCGACCAGAGGCCTTTTCCGAGCAATCCAGATTCCACAGGGGCGCGATGAAAAGATATGTTGATCCTCGGCTCTAAATTCGCAATCGACCGAGCCACCCCAGCCAGGTAAAATCGATGGCCTCGTCCTATGGAAGTGGTCAGAAATTCAATTCTTTCTCGTCCCGCTTTCATGCTCTCAAATCTAACTCATTCGCCCGCAAAAGCCTAGCCAACATCGATTTGATAGATTGTTCAAAAGTTCAACTTGCCAATCCCCGACTTTAGGGGTTAGATTTCAGTCCAATGACCACAGAACCGGGCAAATCCAAACTATCCCTGGGCAAAATCAGGCCGGGGATTTCGCTTATTGGCGCATATATAATTGTAATATTTATAGGCGCGCTGATCCTGCTTACACCATTCTGCGCTCAGAACGATATATCTCTGGTTGACGCTCTCTTCACTAGCGCTTCCGCTATTACTATTACCGGGTTAATTACTGTCAACACGGCAGCGGCCTGGACTCCTTTCGGCAAGGCCGTGATTCTCGTTCTGATACAACTCGGGGCTATTGGAATCATGTCCCTGACAACGGTGTCTTTCTTGTTCGCGTCTCGGGCTTCGTTGTCTCTTGAAGCTCTTTATTTTCAGGAGCTCGCAGGCGTTCAAAAATTGACAAACATTAAGGCTCTTCTGGGTAAGATCGTCATGGTGACATTATTGATCGAGGCGGCGGGAGCGATCGCAATATTTCCTGTTTACATAAGTGATCTATCTTTCCTGGATGCTGTTGGCTATTCAATTTTCCATGCAATCTCAGCCTTTTGCAGTGCAGGTTTTGTTCTCCTACCTGACGGTTATGTGGCTCACGCTAGCTCCACTTACTTTCTCGGAATCAACATGGGCCTGATAATTCTCGGAGGGCTGGGATTTTTGGTTTTGGTCGAATTGTGGGACAGAGCTCGCGGACATGCTATCAGACCAAGGTTTTCGCTTCACTTACGGGTGGTGGTTATGATGTCCACGGTTTTGTTGGTGT
>JACZUZ010000394.1 GCA_022572905.1 Candidatus Zixiibacteriota bacterium
AAAGTAAAAAGGCCAAGAATAGTGAAAGCGAGTATTGCGCTAAATCTTGCGTTGAGACGCCACTTTTTGAATATAATTATCGAGGCAAATATCGCCGCGGCCAGACCCGAAAGAAGTATCACTTTGTAATCAATCGGAACCTGGCTGGGTTTGCCAGCAACATAAATCTGAATCCACCAGGAGTGAAACTGAATAGCCAAATAAATTGTGGCGAAGACCAGACCCACAGGAAGCGCCCATTTCAATGTTCCCGACCCTGGAAGTTTGAATTCCCCTTTGAGAAGCCGCCACACTCCAAATCCCGCAAGCGCCAGGAGTGGCGGCATGAAAGGCAGAAAATAGCGAAACGGCCGGTACATGAACGGGATGAGCGTAATCAAACCACAAGCAAGCCAGACGAACACAAAAACAAGAGCGCGATAACCATTCGCGCCGATCAGTTCACGCTCTTTCTTTCGAAATGTAGCGACCCAGAGAGATGTAGTTCCAATGATAGCCGCAATTATAACAAGCGTCTGAAATCTAAAGAGTCCGTCGGCGCCATACGTGAATAGCATCTGAGTCCAACCGGCTAAAGATTCCGGAACAGTTGGACGAAGCCCCACTGCCGCCGTCTGCGACCTAAAATATTCAATCATGCTTATCGGCGACCAGTCAAAAAACATGGCCGAATAAATAATCATTCCCACAATAAATCCCAGAATCGTAGCGCCTCCGAGTCGGGCTAATTCCTTCTTACCATCAAACAGATAATCAACCATAACCGGCGCCAGAAGTACCACTCCGGTCAGTTTTCCGGCGAATGTTCCCAGCGCTATCAACAAGCCCGTCAGCGTGGCGCCCAACACGCTTTTCCCAAGTTTGAAATGGACAAGTACTATCATTCCGGAGATAAACAATAATCCTGTTTCAAGATGTGTCATTCTGTTGGCGAAAAACATTAAATTTGAAACTAAAAGAAAAAAAGCTATCAACAGTATCTCGTCTCTGGAACGACGAATGCTCCAGCCCCACAGAAAAAGAGCTGTCCCTCCCAGACCGAGTACCAGCGCTGATATGTTCGCTGTAACTCTCGAAACTCCCGCAGTAAGAAAAACCAAATACGAGACTCCGGAGACAATCGAAATTCGCCATGATTTCCAGCGCTCATAATTAAAAGGGTCCCAGTCTCCCTCAAGAATCTTATTACGAGCGAAACTCGTGTACATGTATGGATCAGTTAAATCTGAAATACCATAACCGGTGAAATATAACGGAGTGTCATAATTGAGGTTTACAAAACGAAGAATTCCAAAGAGAATGACAACAACCAGAAGAGCTATACGAACATTTTTGCTGAAAACAGAGTCCTTCTCTTGTTTTAGACTATTCATCATGGTCCTTAATAACACCCAACGAACTGGGTTAACGAACTAATCAATCGGATCTGCGTCCTGCGGATGGGGATAAACGAGTTTATTCCGCGCAAGCGGAGTATACTTCGCGCACTGTCATTAAGCGCTCCGCACCGCGAGTCACGTTGCTCAGGATCGCATATTCTTGACCAACTAACAAGCGAACTTAATTTCTCTCTGAGAATTCCCTGAGCAGGCGATCCAATTCGTGGTCGACGATAACAAGATTCGCCAACTCATTTTGATTACCCGGAGCGCCAGTCGCTTCTTGAATTTCTACGGCTTTGGTAAGAGCGCTATCTCCTCTTCGAGTTTTAGTTTCCGAGCGGCGAAGATATTTAATTTTACGGTTGCCTCGTACTCTGCGCTCGCTTTCCGCAGATATTCCGCCTTGAAGGTTATCTGACCCAATGAGACATAGGCTCGCCCAATCAAATATCTGACATAATGCAGGTTCGAATACTCCTGCGAAATCTTAGCCAGCTCTGGCGCTGCCAGATTCTCATTCCCCTGACTCGCAAGAATACTAACTCTATCAATTCGAGCTGTAAGGTTGTGTGGATATTTTTTTAGAAACAAATTCAGCAAAATCAAAGCAGAATCAGGCTTCTGTAAAGCTATTTGATCCAGCGCCAGTTCATAATCTGTTGGTAAATACCCTTGGCGGTTTACGCGATAAATGAGATACATTCCCTCTCGAACCCAGACCATCATTGATTGTGTGGCGCCAGACAGTTCCGGATATTTCTTCTGCGCCGACTCAAAATCAGCGCGAGAGCCCGTCAAATGTGTGATCGGGTAGCGCGTGAAAATATCCTGTTCGAATGTTTCAAGACCGAAAGAGTGAACCAGGTTCAGAAATTTGTTGTCAATTGTAACCGCAGGGGAAAAATTTCCCACCAGCAACGAATTTTGCCCAAGAATTTCCCCTATGTCGCGATTTTGGCGCTCCATCCCGTTACTGGGCTCAAAGAGTCCCTTGTAAACCAGATGTCCCTGACGCAAAGTAAAAAGGCCAAGAATAGTGAAAGCGAGTATTGCGCTAAATCTTGCGTTGAGACGCCACTTTTTGAATATAATCATCGATGCTAATATCGCCGAGGTCAAGCCCGAAAAAATTATCACACTGTAATTAATTCCGATCAGACGGGGTTTGCCGAGGACATAAATCTGAGTCCACCAGGAGTGAAACTGAGTAGCCAGATAAATTGTTACAATAACCAGGCCCGCAGGAAGCGCCCATTTCAATGTTCCCGATCCTGGAAGTTTGAATTCTCCTTTGAGAAGCCGCCACAAGCCAAATCCCGCAAGCGCCAGGAGAGACGGCCTAA
>JACZUZ010000395.1 GCA_022572905.1 Candidatus Zixiibacteriota bacterium
GCCTGATCAACCATAGCGATTCTCTGCGACCCGGCGTAAATATATCGGTTTTTCAGGTTGATACCGTAAATATCCGAGAACTCGGCCAGAACATCACCCCCAGCCCCGCGGACATAGATCGTGAACGAGCTATCCCGGTACTCGCATGTCGGAGGCGGAGGGGGAGGCAATTCGCCACCCTCGCCTGTACCTTCGCCCGTCATTATGGCGAAATCATCGTCGTCAGAATACTCATAGATTGCATATTCGAAGCTACTCTCTCCGCCCATAAACTCCGGCTCAAGCCAACCAATACCACCTGTTGTATCGCAGGCGGAGTCCCAAACGCGTACAAAGCTCTTGTAAACCCTCAAACCACCGGATGTGTATCCGCAAGCCATATAGTGTTCAGTCCCGAGTGAAACAGTATCCATCTGTCCAAAGATATTGTAATTCATGTTAGCGACTTTGGTTACATCAGTGGTAATATTGCCGCTGGCGTCATAATAGTATGTGCTAGTTATCCCGCCCGTAGTGGCGCTTAACAAATTTGTACCGGAAATATATGAATATATAGTAGTATCTGACTCTATTATTCCCGACAATCTATTTCCGTTATTGTCGTAAGTGTAGTTCTCAATTGTATCCAGAATACTAGGTGTTGAATAATAATCAACTCTTGTCAATCTGTCTGCTTCGTCATAAACATAGTGATACTTATCCTGTGTTAGGACTTCGTTGATTGATATCGTCTGACCCAGAATATTGCCGTTTCTGTATCTCTCTCCTGGAAAATCAGGATGATCGCTATAGAACAACATTTGCCCAAATTTGTCACCAGATGTTGAAGAGTTTCCTCCGTTTATCGATTCAAGCCAGCCGCGGGAGTTATAAATATAGTCCACTATTTGAATTGAATCACCCAGAACCATATTTTTAATTTCATCGCGGGCGGTATACGATATTTGCGAGTATCGTATCGGATTCGCAGAGTCCCCCACACTGGCCAGGCGGCCGCGATCATCATAGGAGTACGTAACTATGATATAGTCTCCTGCATAATCAGCCGGGTAGCGGATGGAGGTCACCTGGTCGGCAAGGTTATATGTGTATTCGGTGACATATTCTCTTCCCGTAGCGTAGCGCTGAGGGATATTGAAGCGAGTATATCGGGCAACGCCATAGAAGATATCTCCCCCCATGGGATCATCATAGGCTTCGAGACGGATTCTGTCGCCTCTCATGCAAATCAATGTGTCCCATAGTGTATCAAAATAGGTAACGCCGTCCCAGCAGAGAGTGTCACCGATAAGTATGTCATTTTTGAAGATTGCAATGTAGCTTATGCAGTCGGCGTTGAATTCGCGCCTTAACTCGTAAGATATTTCCGCACTATCGAAATCGACGATAAATTCGGCGACTTCCATACCATAATCCGGCATTAGAGATGACACATAAATCGAATCCTCTAAAGTCTCGTTCAGAACCGCGTCAAAATAGCTGGTCTGCCTGACAATTCTACCGCGAGCGTCGTAATCGTATTTCTCCGCGTAGTCTTGATCGCCGTTTTCTACAAAAGAGAGCGACAAACGTCCGCGAGAGTTAGTTGAAACCCACTGATCGTAATAATACTGAGTGACGGTGTCTTTTGAGATTACTCCCACAATCCAGCAAGAATCGATATTGCAGGTGTCATCCTGATGCAACAATCCTTGAGCCGTGACACGGCTAAGGGCGTCATAGTCTGTAAAGCGATGGTACGTTTCGGTTTCAAAAACTATGGCCCAATATGCGCTTGCATGAGCTGTAGAGAATGACTCTGTGGGATCGACAGTCGCCGTCACTACAACGGTATCTCCTGCTTGCACTTGGAATTCCGAATCGGCTGCACAACTGGGGCAGGAACTTCCATCAACTCCGAACGAATCGATGGTGATACCTCGGAGACTCTTCACAAATGAGTATGTGCCTGGTTTGCTCGTGAGTTGAAGGGTAAGGATATACTTAATTAGACCATCTTGCGCCACGAATAATGTATCCGTCACTGTCTGCCCAGCGGTAGTACAATTCGCTATTGCTCCACTACTGCTATCGATATACGTAACTGATATAGGCCCTAAAGAAGTCAATCTTCCGTCGCGTCTCTTGATCTGATTTCCCAATTTATCATACTCGTAGAAAATCGTGTCGTAATCCGCAGCCCACTCTTTCAGCAACCAACCGAGAGAGTTGTATCGATAATTGACAGAATCTCCTTTCGGCCTGATGACTGTAATTAAATTTCCACGATCATCGTAGTCGAAGAAAGTTTCAAGAGTCTGACCGCCACCGGCTTCCACTCGGCGCTTTCGGAGTTGTCCTAGTATATCTGTATATTCATAACTATCGTTTCCGTTTTCATCAATATTATGACTAACATAAAGGCCGGAGTCATTCATATTAAAATAATTAGTAATTCCAACATTTTGTGCGCTTTCTGAAGAATAAATGGATTGCTGGTTTGAAGTGTCAGGGTACTTTGTCTTGACCTGACGATCAATCGCGTCATATTCTAATCGAGTTGAGTTGCCTAATTGGTCAAGAATCGTATCCGCCCGATCAACGTAGTCGTATGTTGTCCGTGTTGAGTCGTATGAATCGTCAGCGCTTATGGCGTCACTCTGAAACACTCGACCAAACTCGTCAAACCACGCTCTGCGCCTCATTGAGGTTCCAGTCGGATCGACATGAGTTGATATGG
>JACZUZ010000396.1 GCA_022572905.1 Candidatus Zixiibacteriota bacterium
AAGCGACTCGGTCGAAATCGAAACCAGAGGCCTATTCTCAATCAGCGCAAATACGACCACCGGGTTCAGGACACTGACGGCAACGAAAATTTCATCGACTCAATTCAGGTATGGGTTCATAGTCCCGCTGTCTGATCCTCAACAGCGCTTCTTTTTCCTGATTACTTTTCAGGAGGCTCCGTTTCTGTTTATTGACTCGCTGAAAACAGTTGTTTCTCTTGTTTCAATAGACACTTCGCCAAGAATCCTTCCTGATACCACCATTGATTCTTTTTGTCAGGAACGGGATCCTTTGCAAGATACGGTTTGCGTTCGATGGAGTCCACCAGACACGAGCATAGATTCTCTCATTTTTGATACCACTCTGGATACATCAATAGTCCCGCGAGTTCCTCAGGATACGGTTTTTGAGGCAGGCGAATCCTGGACCTTCCCCTATAGCGTTCGCCCCTGAACGCGCCTCGTCTCATCAGCCATTCCATCAGAGATATAAGCGTTTTCGCTCGAATAGGGTTTTGGGATATTTCCTTCCTTGCTCTTGGAGTTGAGTGTGGCTACGGATATATTCCCGGCAGACGGAAGTCAGTTTTTCTAATGAAAGATCAAGGCTAACTCACTTTAATCAAATCAAGGAGGAAGACATGAAAATGACTCAAACAAATTCAAACCCCGCCCGGAGATTGCGGATGTCGCGTGCGCTACCGCTTTTGTTCATAGCGCTATTTGCGGTGGGTTGCGGCACAAAAATTCCCTCGGGCCATCGCGGAGTGATCTATCGTCCGTTTGCCGGAGGCACCGAATTGGGCAATGTCTATCAGGAGGGGTTCGTCTGGCATTTCCCGTGGAACAGTTTTTTCGTTTATCGCACGCAGTTGCAGGAAAGAAAAGAAGCATTGGAAGTTCTCTCGGCCGATGGAGCGAATATTCGTATCGATCTTTCGCTACTGTTCAGAGTCGATCCGACTCGCATCGACAGTTTGCAGGTAAGTATCGGCCCGAACTATTACAACGACGCAATAGCCCCGAATTTGCGCGGAGAGGTTAGGTCAATTATCGGCCAATACAAGCCGGAAGAGATTTATTCATCCAAGCGGGACCAAATCGCGAAGGATATTGCCGATAGGCTGCGCATTACGCTAGTGCCTAAGTTTATTCTCGTCGAGAATGTAATTGTTCGCGATGTTACCTTGCCGAAGAGAATAACAGCAGCCATAAACGCAAAACTCGAGGCGTCGCAGGAAGCCGAGAAGATGGAGTTTGTCATTCTGCGCGAAAAGCAGGAAGCCGAGCGCAAACGCATCGAGGCGAAAGGTATTGCGGACTTTCAACGTATTGTGTCAGTAGGTCTAAACGAGTTGCTACTACGCTGGAAAGGGATTGAAGCCACCCAAGCGCTGGCGGAATCGCCAAACGCCAAAATGGTTGTGATTGGTAGTGGCAAGGACGGCATGCCATTGATACTCGGCGGCGCACAGTAAGCGCTAGTGCGAACAAGCAATTGCTGACAGAAGGGCGCGGAACTCCGCGCCCTTTTTTTATGCGCCTTGAAATTGACGGGGGAGTGTCGCTGCTGTAAACATCGGTGACGCAACTTTTATTGTGAAATTTGTTTTCCAGGACGGAGATTTTCCGATTGTCCCCCGATACCGCAGTAGGCACTGTCTTAATTTAGAGAAAAGGAAACCCAGAGAGGTTGCGGCGCACAGTAAGCGCTGTAACTAAAAAACATTTGCTGACAGAAGCGCGCGCGGAATTCCGCGCTTTTTTTTGTGCTTGATTCGTGAGTAATTTCCGCTTGACTAATACCCCCCCTTGTATATTGTGGTGCGATATAGCTGTTTACTATTGGCGCTTACACATCACGAATCTCCCCAACTTACCGGGAGGAGGAAAAACATGATTTCACGCTATTTGGTTTTGAGCATGGGTCTCACGCTTTCCGTGGCGCTTAATTCTCGCGCCGCCAGTCCCGGTCTGCAAATCGGAACTACTACATACGATTTACAAAAGCACGGCTCAATGGGGCGGCAAATCACCACACGAGGAAGCGACCATATCATCAATTTTTCCTGGACGAATAAAGATAATTTCGCTTTCCCAATTGGAAGAAACGTCAGACATAACTCTTGGGATCCGATTTTCGGGGGACTTTCCGAGCCTGCCGGTTTTGGTATTGATATCGGACCCGGGCTTTTTCCTCCCGATTGGTCTGGTTTCCCATCGATGGACGGAGTAAATAATACGGGAATAGTGGTGGTCGCGATTTCCTGGAGTCCTAATTCTCCAGCGGAACAAGAGAAACCCTACGTCTTCTATAATGACATTCCTGGGCTTGCGGATTTTGTGGGTCAGAAAGTCCCCGATTCAGTTTGGACACCATTTTTAACAGGCGATGCTGTAGCGTTCTTACGACCCAAGGTAGCATACACCAACGATGGAGTAAGCACGGAGGTAACCCATCTTCTCATGTTCAGTGATCGGAGCAATGGAGACGCTGAGATAGTCTATTCTCGCAAAGTGGGAGCGGGTTTTGTTTCTGCAGACGCCTGGACATCCGGAATGCTGATTGGACTAGGCGGAATGTCGCGTAGCGCTGTTTTGGCTACAAGCAGAGTTGCGTCATCAAAAGATGTCGCCATTGTCTGGGCAGGAGGACGCGGCGATGGCACAGCGCTCGGAGCTTCTGTCAGCCGTTACAACGGCGAGGCG
>JACZUZ010000028.1 GCA_022572905.1 Candidatus Zixiibacteriota bacterium
GGATGAATACGCGCAGCAAACAACGCTTCATCAACATATATATTTCCGAGACCGGCAATAAAACTTTGATCCAGCAATGCAGTTTTGATCATCCGCGACGTGCCTGAAAACAAATTCACGAAGTCGGCCTTGTTTATTTCCAGAGCGTCTGGTCCAAGTTTGCGCAAAGAAACGTTTCGGTCAAGTTCGTCTTGTGACAAGAGCCTGACAAATCCAAATTTGCGCACGTCACGATAAATCAATCGTGATTTTGAATTATCGTTTAAACTTTTCAAGTCGAAGTAGAGATGATCGTGTTTGTCGAGGGGAGCGTCCTTTGAAGCTTGAATGAATCGCCCGGTCATGCGCAAGTGAGACCATAGAGTCAGCTTTCCGCTAAATTCAATGAACAGGTTCTTCCCGTGACGACGAACACCAACAAATCTTTTGCCTCGCAATTGCTTGGAAAAGTCACTCGGATTTGAATTAATTAACTTTTTGAGGATAATTTTAGCCGAGGTAATTTCCTTCCCCAATAGAAAATCTCTCAAACCCTGTGCGACAGTTTCGACTTCAGGTAGTTCCGGCGTCATTTATCTCCTGCTCTTCCTGGCAGGGCTTAGAGTTACATCGCCCGAGTTCAACGCGACAACGCCGCTCGCGGTTTCCACCATAAGCCGTCCGAGTTCATCAATGTCGAGCGCCTGACCCTGATAATCGGGAACATTCACACCGCGCACTTTGACTGTTTTGCCAATCAATATCGAGCGCTTGAGAATTTGTTTACGCAGGCCTGAAAATCCTTCCGACAGTAACTGTAAATAACGCTTCTCAAAACGTCTCAAGAACTCCTGAACCATCAGAATTCGGTCAATTTTCCGGCGAGCGGAGATTCGCAATGAAGTTGCTGTTTTTTTGAGAGATTCGGGAAAATCATTTCGGGTTTGATTTATATTAATTCCTGTTCCTACTATTACAAAGCGTCCATTCTCAACTTCAGTGATTAGTTCGGTTAAAATACCGGAAACCTTTTTGCCCGATACGAAAACATCGTTCGGCCACTTGATTGAAGCATCTATTTCACATACTCGTTCAATAGCTTCCGCAAGCGCCAGCGCTGTTAATATTGATATTACGGGAGCTTGAACCGGTTCAATCGCAGGGCGAAGAATTATTGAGAGATAGGCTCCCACACGTATTGGGCTGTGCCAGGCTCGCCCGAGGCGGCCGCGCCCTCCGGTCTGGCTCTCGGCTATTACAATTTCACCTTCAGCGGCTCCCGCGTTTGCAAGCTGGGTGGCGACCGTATTGGTTGAACTGACTTTTTGGAAAGCGTGAATCTTTGAGCCTAAAATTTTTGTCCCGAGTCTGTTTTTTATTTCGGCCGCGAGAAGCCTGTCCGGCGCTCCTCCAAAGCGAATCGCGCCGTTCGGTCTGCTCTCAATTTTATAACCCCAGGAACGAAGTTGGTCTAAGGCGTTACAAATGGAGGCTTCGTCGATGTCTGATGTAGAATTTGAGAGTCTTTTCCCTAGGATTCTCAAACTTACATCTCCCCTGCTTCGGCGCAGGAGTTCAACTAATTCGTCAGCCAGCCTCTCAGTTTTGATCGGTTGGGCGCCTTGACTGTTTAGCGCTTGTTGTTTTCTAGAAATCATGCAAGACCTTAACGCGAGATTAGAAAGGAAAAATCGCTGACAGGAGCGGAATGAGTCAATGAACCAATTGAAAGATAGTCAACCCCGCTTAACGCGTACTGGTCGATATTTGTCAGAGAAATATTGCCGCTGGCCTCAATGGTTACTTCCGGCGCAATTGATCTGGCCAGGCTAACCATTTCTCTCAAACGTGATGGGTTCTGATTATCTATTAGCAAATTCTTCGCTCCCTGCGACAGCGCCTCGCGAATATGTTCTTCTGTGGAAACTTCCACTTCGATTTCGGCTAATGTCTTTTCAACATCGCCAGCAAAACGGCCTTTGAAAGCCTGTGACCTGATAAACTCCCGTAAATTTGAAATAGCTTTTGAGATCGAGCCTGCCGCATCAATGTGATTTTCTTTTATTAGCGCCATGCTGTCGAGAGATTTGCGATGGTTACAGCCGCCGCCGCAGGTGACGGCATATTTTTCGAGAACCCTCAAGCCCGGAGTGGTTTTGCGTGTGTCTCGGATTTTGATTTTCGAATGGGAAACCTTGCCAACACAAACAGCCGTCAAAGTTGCAATACCCGACAAATGTCCCAGAAAATTCAAAGCCACCCTCTCGGCGGTCAGAGCGCATGAGAGACTCCCTTTGAATTCGGCTAGCGTTTCGCCATCTCGGAACTCATGACCATCTTCGCAGAGGAATTCAATCCTGCAGGAGGAATCGATTTTCTTAAACACCATTTCGAAAATCTGTGAACCGGCCATAATCCCCTTTTGTTTTGCCAGCAGTTCGCCAGTTCCAGAGGAATCGCTCAATTTTTCCGATTGCGGATCGTAAAGCGCTCCAATAGTTGTCAAATCGCCAGCGCCAATATCCTCTTTGAGAGCCACATCTATCAGGCTTTCGATTTCAAAGAGCTCAATATATTTAAGTAAATTCGATTGAGTCATAATTTTCCCGGAAGCCAGAAATTAAAAAGAATCGACGATTTCTCTCTCGTAAAATACAGCCGATCAAGACTGGCTGGAAGAAGTATCAGCCGAGGCTCCCGGCAAGTCAACTCTCGCCGTAAGGAGTCTGGGACGTGGAATTTCGCCTATCGCAGACCGATAAATATAGTATGAGTCGCATGATCCGGAAACCCGTAGAATTCAGTCCATCAATAAGTAAAGATGCCGATTCCAGCGTTCAGGGCCTTGCTCGAGGATTTGAACTCAACGAAATATCTCGTCAGGATTCTGATCGCAAGCTCTGGGGGCGGCGATTTATGATTATGTGGGGTTGGCTGTTCTTGCTGTTGTTCACAATTATCTTGACTGGTTTTTCCCCGGAAAAGGAGATACTCAATTCAATTCTACCGGCTCTCATTTTTTCCGGAATTTCGTCTCTTTTATTATCGTTTTTTCTGATCGCCCCGCTGGCGGTAATCGTCCGGTGGCGCCAGAGCCGCATCGGTCCCCAGGAAAAGTTCGCTGCCGCTGTTTTCATTATGGGGGCGCTCTTGTTTGTTCCAATGGCCATATACTGGGATTGGGCCTATATAGCGCTGATCGCCTTTATGGCGTTGTTTTACAGGATACTAGCGCTTCTCGCTCGTCAGGGGAGGTTTTTCGGAGAAAATATCAGCTCTGAAAAATGATTCTCCAATATCCCATCCCCGCTCGCCTCTGAATATTCTGGCAACAATTTCGAGTCTCCTCCCTCCCACTCCCCCCTAATAGATTAGTTCAGAAAGCTTGCGACTCCGGTCGGCATTGGTATTTTCAGTATCAGGCGCTTTTTTGAGAAATTCGCGAGCGCTACTTTCGGCTGAATATTTTTAGGGGAGTCCCACTGGACGACAATAATGAGCGCCATCAGAAAAAAGCTTCAAAAAGAATCGACCGTCGTCGGATCTGCGGGAAATCTAAAATACGCCGTGCTTGGTTATGGGAATCAGGGTCGCGCTCTGGCTTTGAACTTGAAAGATTCGAAGCGAGGCGTTGTTATCGGGCTTCCTGTACGAAGCAAATCAATTCGCAAAGCATTAAATGATAATTTCAGCGTTGTGGAAAATGTGACTGACGCTGTCAGGAAAGCCAGTGTGATAGTTTTTGCTTTTCCCGATCACTTACATGCCAGAACCTACCAGAAGGATATTCTACCGAATCTAAAGAAAGGTCAAACACTAGTATTCCTACACGGAACGTCAATACACTTTGGCCTTATTCAGCCTCCCCGCGATGTTGATGTTGTCATGCTTGCTCCGCACGCTCCCGGTTACGCTGTGCGAGAGAAATTTCTTTCGGGAGAGTCAATCTCATGTTTCTGGGCCATACATCAGAATTATTCACGTCAGGCTCGGCGCAGGGTTTTTCAATTCGCCAGGTCAATCGGTATTGCGACTACAAAGCGAACGATGATCAAGACGACTTTTGCCGATGAAGCGGTCGGTGATCTATTTGGTGAACAAGTAGTTCTCTGCGGTGGATTAAGCGAACTTATTCATTCTGGTTTTCAAACTCTCACAAAACGCGGACACTCACCCGACAACGCCTATCTGGAAGTATGCTATCAGATTGATCTGATCGTGGATTTGATCAAACGCTTTGGCATAGCCGGGATGTACCAGCGCATTTCCGTGGCCGCTCGGCTGGGTTCATCGCTTAGCGCGCGACGGGTGATTGCTAAACAGACCAGAAAAAATATGAACGCGATTCTCAAAGAAATCGAATCGGGGGACTTTGCCCAAAAACTTTCATCGCTCACTCCCGCCAAACTCAAGCGTCTTGACAAGAACCTCCAAAAACTAACTTCCCCTGAATTCGAAAAATCAGCCCGAAAATTCGCAGTTAAGTCATGAGAAATAAATTAATTGGCGCCTTAAGCGTAGCGCTTATCTGTGTGACACTATTGACGGTAAATTCATCCGCTTCAATTCAAGGAAGACAAATCTTTCCCAAGGCAGATTCATACGAAAGCCTCTTCAATAGCTTTGTTAACATGAAGCCTGATCCTGAGATGGTGGCCGAGGTTACGCAATTTACACTAAAGCAAGACGTGGCCACTTTCACTTTTGAGAAGGGCAGAATCTATATGCTCACACCAATTCTGGGCCGTCGGTGCGCCGCCGTATTTGTCGGAGAGGGTGTGTTTGACTATGCGCCGCCCACATGGATAGAGCGTGAACAGCTAATGAGATTCTACGACACGGATTCGCTTCATGAAGAGTTCACCTTTTTGTTTATGGTTTTTTCCGACTCAGTCTTGAAAGAACTGACTAATTCTCTGGAATTTTCAAGCGGAAAATTTCCACGCAAATGGAAAAAAACATTCGAAAATTGCCACAAATATATCAGTAACAACAAGACCAAGTATCTTCACTATGGAATCGCAAAAACATTTTTGGAAGGGGAAGATAATGAACTGTTTTATTCGCATTTTAGCTTCCGCAAATTGAATCCCATGTTCTTCGAAATTGATCCTTATCAGAACGAAGAAGTCCGCTTCCGACGAAGGGACATTCTCGATCCTGAGTACTATGCTGAGGTCATCAATCAATTCCACAGGAGTGAAGACTATGAATCAGGAATTGATTCACTAATTGAAACACAGGACATCATTGCAATCAGCAACTATGTAATCGACGCTCGCATAGATAGAAGCCTGGATTTTGAGGCCAGCGCAGAAATTGAATTTTCGACGGTGGTGGACAACCACCAGTGGTTTGATTTCTATCTGTATAAATTATTAAAAATTGATTCTGTCTTATGGGATGACGGAGAGAGGGTGGACTATTTCAGGGGAAAACAAGCGGCAAAGTTTTGGATCAAATCACGTCAGCCATTGGCAGACGGTGAAAACATCAAAATAAAGATATACTATCATGGAAAAATTCTGAAAAGAGTAATGTATTGGATCACAATTAGATCCGCGTCTTACTGGTATCCTCGTCATCAATCATCACGAACGAAAGCCACTTTTGATTTAACATTTCATACACCGAAAAGATACACTTTCGTAACTGTCGGTGAAAAAGTCGCCGAGGACACTGTAAAGGGAGAAATAACTTCACGATGGATAATCCGGGACCCTGTTAGGTGGATATCTTTCAATCTGGGCGCTTTCAAGAATTATGAAATAGAAGACGAAAGAATTCCACCGGTTACTGTATTAATTTCGGAAGCAGGACACAAAGAACTCGAACACTATCTTGGCTCTATTGGCAATGTATCAGGAAGAGATGTCGAGAAAAATGTTGGAGCGGATGTTGCCAACAGCCTCGCCTTTTTTTCACAAATGTTTGGAGCGTGTTCCGCAAAGCAAATTTATGCGACTGAAATTTTTGGAGACCATGGCGAGGCTTTTCCCGGTTTGATTCATCTGGCCTGGTCGACGTATCAGCGAACTTCGAAGTATGGATATGACGCAATTTTCAGGGCGCACGAAGTCGCCCACCAGTGGTGGGGAATAGGAGTCGAATTTGAGACTTACCATGACCAGTGGCTGAGTGAGGGTTTCTCCAGCTATTCCGGATTGTGGTATTTGCAGTTTACCAAAGGTGATAACGCGCGATTTTTCTCTATGTTGCTTGAGTGGAAAAATGAAGTGATCAAAAATCAACGCAACCTGGAAGGAAAGGGACGCCCCGCCGGACCAATCTCGCTCGGCTATCGCGCTGGAACTCATCAGACACCCGGGAGTTACGAGATAATTGTTTACAAAAAAGGAGCCTGGGTTCTGCATATGCTGAGAAATTTACTCATCGATTTGAATACGATGAATGAAGATAAATTCATTTCTGTCATGCGGGATTTCTATCAGAATTTCAAAGGAAAACGAGCAACGACCCGCGACTTCCAAAAGATTATAGAACAATACACCGAATCGGACATGAGTTGGTTCTTCAATCAGTGGGTCAATTCGGTGGAAATCCCGACGTACTACTTCTCTTACAAAGTCGATAAAAAATCCGATAGCTCTTTTGTTGTCAGTTGCAGAATAAAGCAAGAAAATACGCCCGCCGATTTCGTTATGCCGGTTCCCATTTTAATTCGCATGGGCGAGAATGGTATTTTCCGGTTTCGAAGTTTCGTTAGAGGCGCCATTACAGAATTCGAGCTACCCGCGCTTCCATATGAACCCACCGAAGTTATTTTCAACGATTTGGAATCTGTTCTCTGCGAAGTCAAGAACGTGAGTTGGTAGACTTGATATCACGCTAGGGACATTCCAGGGGCAAAGCGCCAACCGGGAGAATGTCTTTCCGTAAATTCTGGAAATATTTGAGCGGTACTAGCGATTTTATCTTGAAACCCGGGCCGGTTTAGCGCATAATTTTTTCTTCGCGTCAATACTCAAGAGACGTGAAATAACAAGAATCCTGGAAATTATGAATCGCTACAGCCGAAAGAAAAAGGGCCCCTTACGGCCACTGGTTGCCAACCTCACTCAGAAACTGGCGCGTTCCGATAGCCGGCTACGGCGAAATGTCGTGCGATTTTCGGCGTTTTTGTTTCTGGGATTTGTAGTTTATTCATTTATGGCGGGTTCATACGGGTTGTTTCGCATTTCACGACTTGAATCGCGGAAGGTGCAATTAATCAATCAAAACAGACTACTGCTAGCCCGCATAGTCGATAGCGACTATAATAGACGCCGCCTGAAAAAAGACTCTCACTTCATAGAATACATAGCCCGAACTCGCTATCATCTCTCTCGCCCAGGCGAAACAGTTGTTCGTATTCAACGCTAATAGATTCGAGTCATGGCTGGTTTGTTTTTCTAAGCGAGACGTAGAGGACGCAATGTTCTTTGATACACTCTCTTTCTTTCGACGCTGTGTTTTTCAAAGATTCTTGAGTAAATTGAATCTATGCCTATAGAGAAAACTGAAGGATTTGTGCTGAAAGCGTATAACTGGTCCGAATCATCCAGAACCATCGTTTTCTTCACACGCAAATCGGGAAAGTTGTCTCTGACCGATCGGGGCGGGCGTTCGCTAAAATCCAAACGCGGACGAGCAATTCCCTTCGCTCGGCTGGAATTGACTTATTATAGCTCCGAGCGCGAATCAGCCGGACATCTTTCGGAGGTCAATATAGAGGAGGCCTGGACATTTGAGGATGAATCAGCTCTGGGGAGACTTGCCTTCGGCTCGGCTGTTTGCGAAATGCTCCGACTAACATTGCCAGACCACGAACCCCATGAGGACCTTTACATCTACTCACTCAAATTTTTCAGGTGTTTGTCGAAATCTCCCCGTGAAGCGCTTTTGCCGCTTTTTGTATGTTACTATTTACGCGCCATTTCATTTTTGGGATATCGTCCGGTTCTTTCCGCCTGCGTTGCCTGCGGCAGGAAAAAAGAGGATTTTTCGGTTTCGGCAAGGTTCTACAAATTATCACCCGATCGCGGGGGTGTAATTTGCAATTCTTGCCAGAGTGAGGGAGAAAGATATATTCAGCTATCGGCCGAAGACATGAACTGGGCCGCGGCATTGCAAACCAGCTCATTGGAAGAGGCCGAGAGCGAAACGATATCATATCAGCGCGCTTTCCGTGTTCTGGATGCGCTCCTGTGGTTTCTTAAAACTCAGACGGGCATAGGCAAGATTAACTCACTGGATTTCTTAAATAAGCTCAAACAGGCCCAAGGCAGCCTGGGAATCAATCAGCCCGGGAGTCAACCAGTTTGAAATCTGATAAACTAAGAGAATTCGGAAATTTCAAGAGATACCATGAATCAAAAAGAATCTAAAGCTCTCAAATCTCTCAAGCCTCCCAAAGATGACCGGATGGAAAAGCTGGTCTCGCTTTGTAAACGACGCGGTTATGTTTTCCCCTCCTCTGAAATTTATGGCGGACTAAATTCATGCTGGGACTATGGCCCACTTGGCGCCGAGCTAAAAAGAAATATAAAAAATCACTGGTGGAACGAAATGACCTGTCGGCGCAACGACATCGAAGGTATTGACGCCGCTATTCTGATGAGTCCACGGGTGTGGGAGGCGTCTGGGCATATTGAGCATTTCACAGACCCAATGATCGATTGCAAAACCTGCAAGGGAAGATTCAGAGCGGATCATCTCGACAGTTCGCGCTGTCTACGGAAACCTTCCAAGACGCCCCATGAGTGCGGAGGCGAGCTGACCGAAGCGCGACAGTTTAATTTGATGTTCAAAACTTTCATGGGCGCGGTTGAGGATGAATCTGCGACAATTTTTCTGCGCCCCGAAACAGCGCAAGGGATATATGTGAATTTCCTCAATGTGAAAAACAGCTCTCGCCAAAAAATTCCGTTTGGAATAGCGCAAATCGGCAAAGCTTTTCGCAATGAAATCACACCAGGGAATTTCATTTTTCGCACACGCGAATTCGAGCAAATGGAAATGCAATACTTTGTACACCCCAGTGAAGACCAAAAGTGGTTTGACTATTGGCGCGAGCAAAGATGGGCCTACTATCTGAGTTTGGGAATAAAAGAATCCAGTTTGCGCTGGCATGAGCATGGCCCCAATGAACTAGCGCATTACGCCAAAGCCGCGTATGACATTGAATTTGAATTTCCCTTTGGTTGGCAGGAGTTGGAGGGCGTTCACAACCGCACCGACTTTGATCTGGGCTGTCACTCCAAATTCAGCGGGAAAGATTTGCGCTACTTCGATGAACGTTTCACCGAAAAATTCCTGCCGTACATAATAGAGACATCAGCCGGGGCGGACAGAAGTTTGCTCGCTGTATTGGTAAACGGATATGATGAGCTGGAAATAAAAGGCGAAACCCGCGTGTTCCTGCGCATTTCGCCGAAGCTCGCGCCGATCAAAGCGGCGATTTTTCCTCTGGTCAAGAAAGATGGCATGCCCGAAGCTGCGCTAAAGCTCCACAGCGACTTAAAGAAAAAATTCAAAGTCTTCTATGATCACGCCGGAGCTATTGGCCGCCGCTACGCCCGCATGGATGAAGCCGGAACTCCGTATTGCATCACCATTGACGGACAAACACTGGAAGATCAAACGGTGACAGTTCGTGACCGCGACACGATGGAAAACCCGCGCATGTCAATCAACAGCGTAGCGGATTTCCTGACGGAGAAAGTGAGCTAGTAATTGGCAAATTCACTTGCAAGTTCAGAAGCGGCAATATCTATCGTTTTTCGTTTCTTCTTTTCAACAAGTCCATATACACGAACGAGTCTTGTTTCGTATTTACTCAGCAGATGAATAATCGAGGATTTCTCTCCTATCAAATCATCTAATTTTCTATCCTGCCCTCGGAAAATTTTTACTAATTTCAGCAAGTCCTCATCGTGAACCCTATCGACTTCAGAATATTCAAGAGTGGATGGGATTTCCTCAAATTTGATCTTACGCTCAGTGATCGTTAACGATTCTATCGCTACATCTTCACACTTCAATATCTTTTCAAATTTTGGATCAGTCAATAGTGTTTTTTTGAAATAATTGTACTTTGCCAAGTTAGGCTCCTGACTATCTGAATATAAGACTCTCTCCTCCGCTATCAAATGCAATGGATCTCTGTTCAACAAGCTTTCTCTCAACCTTCCACAAAAATCGTCATATGGAATCCAACGATCTAAATAAAACCAAAAGTACTCATCCGTAAAATTTGCAAGAAAACTAGCATCGTTTTTTACTTTTTCCGTAATGTCATCGAATGTTCTTACTATTTCGTAGGGTATCTTCGGATCAAATTTGGGCCATTTCATCATAGCATAAAACAGAGCCTTGGCCATCAATTCGAATCCCATGACAGCCTTGTGATGAATGATATTGTAATGGTAAAATCTTGCGGTTATGAAATGCTCAAGCGCGTGAATGGCTTTTTCATGAAAACACACTCTCTTTTCATGTTCGTGCCACCTCAAGTTTTGGAGGATATATTCCAGATCAACCAAGCCGTAGCTGACTCCTGCCATCTTAGAGTCGCGTAACAAATAATCAAATCGATCACAATCTAATGTGCTACTCATTAATTGCGTGTAAAACGGATTTTCACGAGCTTCTGAAGCTATAATCCTAGATATTTCCTTTGGATCTTGATCATAAGTTAATAAGACTTTCCCTATTTCTGAGTTTTCGGAAGTTAGAATTACTTCTCCAAGTTTTTCATGGGAGACCGCGGAGCTTCCTAAGCTCTTACCGGCCTTGCTGAGGATATCCGCCGATGGTTTAGTATCTTCTGTCTCCTCAGACATCTTTATCCCCTTTGCTTCATGATCTCTC
>JACZUZ010000397.1 GCA_022572905.1 Candidatus Zixiibacteriota bacterium
CCCGCTGATAGGACTCAGACCAGAGATGGCGGTCATCAGAAACTTGAATCAACTGCGGAATAATGCGCACCCTGTCTGTGTCCCCTGTTTTGTCCCAGAGAATCGTCCCCTCAAGGATATAACTAACGCCAAGCTCAGCGCCTATTTGTTGCAGACTCTTGTCTGTTTTCTTGTATTGCATGGAGCTGGTGCGGGAAATGACACCTAGTCCGGAGAGTTTCGCCAGACGCGAGGTAATCTCATCGGTAATACCATCAGCGAAGTATTCATCTTCGGCGCTACCGAGATTTTCAAACGGCAATACGGCCAGCATTTTAATCCCAGTAGAGTCCTCTTCCATAGGCGCGCCCTTCGGCCAAAAGGAGTACAATACGGCTCCTACCACCAATACAATCACGGTGGCGCCAGCCCACAGGCTATGCGTGCTTCTCTTGTGAGATGTAGCGTCTGCCTTAAGCCTTCTCAAATCAGCCAACATGCCTGTCGCGGTTTGATACCGCGTTCCTGTATTTTTGTCCAGCGCCTTGTCAATGATGCGCTGGAGCTCAGCGCTCACGCCGGATTTGAACCGAGCCAGCGGTTCGGGAGTTTCATTGATAATGTTATAATGGATGGCCGCTTCATGCTCGGCGTCGAAAGGCGTCTGGCCGGTAATCATTTCATACAAAACGACGCCAACTGAAAATAGATCAGAACGATGATCCGCCTTCTGGCCTTGCACCTGTTCCGGCGACATATAACCGGCCGTGCCAAGCGTCGAGCCGGTCTTGGTCAGTTTCTCTTGACCTGCTACCGTGGCTAGTCCAAAGTCCAGCAAGCGAGGTTTGCCATTCTTATCAATAATAATATTCGCAGGCTTGATATCGCGATGCACGACACCTGCCGCATGAGCTTCATTAAGCCCCTCGCAGATTTGCATGGTCAGATTGACCGCTTCTGAAACTGAGAGCTTGCCCTGCTTGATAACTTCCCGAAGAGTCTGCCCTTCTATATTAGCCATCGCAAAGAACGGTCGTCCCTGAAACTCGCCCACTTCGTAAACCGGAACAATATTAGGATGATCGAGTTTAGCCGCCGCTTTGGCTTCACGGGTGAAACGGGCGCGGCTGGATTCGTCTTCAGAGAGATGCGAGGGGAGAAATTTTAGAGCAACTTTGCGATCAAGCTGAGAATCCTCAGCCAGATATACCTCGCCCATCCCCCCGGCGCCGATCTTGGAGATAATCTCGTAGTGCGAGATCTTGGTACCGGCGGTCAGCGGCACAAATGACTGCGTGTTGTCGTCGTTAGTTTCCATGTTCTAATTTTTCAGCTTTGCCAGACGCTCTTTAGCGTCTTCTATCATTTCTATTCCATCATCGGCGTTTCGCCAGATGTCGAGGAAGGATACGTATTGCGCGATTGCGCTGTCCTTTTCTCCCAACGCCTCATAGCAGATTCCCAACTTGTAGCATCTTGTCGCCCACGGATAATTATGTTGAAATCGGCCGATCGCTAGACTTCCCACTCTGTTAAATTCTCCAATGGCCTCGCGATAGTTTGACATCTGTAAGAAACATTCCCCGAGTGCGAAGTGGGCATGCGAGAACTGCATCTCGCTTAGCGTATCAACAGCGAGTATCAACTCGAACTGTTTCCGTGCGTCAACATACGCCCCTTGCTGAAGGCTGATTCGCCCCAACAGGTAAGTCCATTCGAAATTGAATGACTTTGATCCTGCAAGCTCGTAAATTATGTTTGCTTCATCTCGCGCGTCCTCAAACAAACCTCTTCCGAGGTGAGTGAGACCAAGGCCAAGATGGCTTCGTAAGAGTTCGGGCAATATTTTTACGGCCTTATTGTGAGCCACTGACGATTGATCAAACTTACCTAACATGTAAAAAGTGTTTGCCAAAGTGAAGAGTAACCATGTGTTTTCAGGGTCAATCAGTAACGCCTTCTGTATTGTGATCTCAGCGTCGCGAAACCTACCTTGCTTGAGATGTACATCAGCTTTGCACCAAAAGGAGGGCAGCAAGAATGGATTGATTGTCAAAGCGGCCGAGAATTCCCGGATTGCGTCGTCGAGCTCACCTCTAATCGAATGAATATCACCGAGACCGTCATGCGCGTGAGCGTGATTGGGATTGATTTCCAGAGCTTTCTGCATTTCCCATTCCATATTTTCGATGTCCGCTTGTCCCTCGAAAACAAATCCCAGCGCGAAGTGCGCCTCAGCCGATCCTCCGTCTAAAGCGATGGCATGCCGCGCCGATTCCTCTGCGAGACGCAGCCACCGTTCGTCGTAATCCCAGCCGGAGTTGGAATACTGCCTGTAACACAAAGACAGGCCAGCGTAGGCAAGTGAAAACAAAGAGTCCATCCCTATAACAGTCTTGAAGATTTCTATTGCCTGCTCATTTTCCGAGCGCGAGTATGCGTAGAAAAGCGACCGCCCTCTCAAATAGAGTGTATACGCCTCTACATTGGCCGTGGGAGATTTCCGAAGTGATTCGCGCTCCGGCTGTAACAGGGTGACATCAAGTTCTCGGGCAATTGAAGTGGCTATCTCCGTCTGAAGCGCAAAAATCTGAGTTAGCGCCCGCTGATAGGACTCAGACCAGAGATGGCGGTCATCAGAAACTTGAATCAACTGCGGAATAATGCGCACCCTGTCTGTGTCCCCTGTTTTGTCCCAGAGAATCGTCCCCTCAAGGATATAACTAAC
>JACZUZ010000398.1 GCA_022572905.1 Candidatus Zixiibacteriota bacterium
TGAAAAGTAATCACAATCTGTAGCGCCCGTCCAACTTTTGAATCTACATATCCAGAAATGTTAGTCTTGAGTCTTGCACGGATCCCCTTTGTCCAGGCGCCAAACAGCAAGTACAAAGCATGAAGCACTCCAAAGGCAACAAATGTCCAGTTGGCGCCGTGCCAGAGTCCGCAAATGACGAAAACCGTGACAATATTGAAGGACCATCGTGACTTGCTAACCCGGTTTCCGCCAAGTGGCAAATAGAGATAGTCTTTGAACCAACTTGAGAGAGAAATGTGCCAGCGTCGCCAGAATTCGGATACACTTCGGGACAGATATGGGCGTCGGAAATTCTCCATCAGATCATAGCCCATCACACGCGCCGCGCCGATAGCGATATCCGAATAACCTGAAAAGTCGCAGTAAATCTGAAAAGCAAAAAAGTATACGGCCACAAGCAGTGTCAGCGCACTGTATTCATCCGGCGCCCCATAGACATTGTTCACATAAACTGCCAGTCGGTCGGCTATGACGAGCTTTTTGAAGAATCCGAACAGCATCAATCTGATTCCATCGACAACGCGACCGATCTCAAAACGTTTCTCCTGGAAAAACTGCGGCAACAGACGTGTTGAGCGTTCTATCGGCCCGGCAACAAGCTGTGGAAAGAACGATACATAGAGCGCAAAGTATCCCAGATGTTTTTCCGCCGATCTATCTCCTCGATACACATCTATCGTATAACTTATTGTTTGAAAAGTATAGAATGAAATGCCAACAGGCAGGAGTATTTCAAACAGAGGAGAGTCATAGAACATGTTGAATTGCGCAAGGGACTCGCGCACTTCGGCGCTGAAGAAATTGAAATACTTGAATGCGAACAATAACCCAATATTGCTCACTATGCTAAGGATCAAATATTTCTTTCTTTTGGATTTCTCCGTGTGCCGCTCCATCCTGCGGGCGGCAAAATAGTCGATTAGTGTGGAGAAAATTATGAGAACCGCATACTCGGCTTTCCAGCTCATATAGAAATAATATGACGCGACCAGCAACAGGACCCAGCGAAAGCGATGCGGCAAAAGAAAAAACAGCGCGACAACGAGTGGGAAGAAGAAAACAAATTCAAGCGAGTGAAATAACATTCTGCTCTCCTAGAGCCGGTGAACACCAATTCTGTCCGCTCGAATATTCTCTCGGCGTAGCCTATTGGCAAGCTAAAACTCTGAGACAATCCTGTATGAATCTTGAGCTAGCCGATTCAACCAACACATTATCAGTCGGTTTGCCGGGACGACTGCAATCGATCTACATGTACATTTACAGAAAAGAAGCTACCGCCGTCACTCAACCGGAATTATATTGAAATTAACGCCGCGGATTGATTCGCCGCCCCGTTTGGGAAGTATTTCGAAGTTTCGTCCGTCACGGTCAGCGCGGTAGCCTGATTCCGCAAGTTGTTTGGAGTCAAGATACACGCGGTACTTGCCCGGCAATAGTCCTAGATAGAAGAATTCACCGTCGTTGAATGTTGTCACTTCGGTTACAATATCGCTGGAAATGTTCAGGATAAATATCCTCACCCCACCCGCGCCGACTTCGCCATGCTCGGTCATGCGCGTTACTTTACCACTAATATCGCTGGTAGTTACAACAGGTATATCGATAGTAGTAATCATATTTGGAGTGACTTTAACGTGATAATTTTCGTTAGTCGGTCTTAGAATCGGATCATCCAGACTCTGCGCGTCAATTTCGACCAGAAGATTATCATAGGGCTGAAGACGCTCATAGAAATATAGATTGTCCGACTTGCGGCGCTGACCAGATGAACCACGCACCTTCGCCCAGAGACCGCTCACGGATTCCTCGCCCGCGTCACGAGCGCCGTTGTAGTTCACGTCCAAAAACGGCCTGACAACAACGGCGCCGAGTCCTACTGCATTGTCTTTGTCAAATCTCACCGATTTTGTACTCTGATCATACTGAATAGAACCACGATAAACCTGATTGACAACTATTTGATCGCGAACAGCGATTGAGCGGGATTGAATATGCGCGTAGTTGGTGAAAAGATTGAAAGTGAGCGTTATCTGATTTGATTCTGTGAAATTATTGCGCTCGTAGTTCAAAGCCAGTTGTCCAGTGCGGAAAACCCGTTTCCCAATAAATATACCGTATTTGACAAGTTGTGTGTTGGTGTGGTCGTACTCTAACCTGATCTGCGGCCTGAACCAGCGCAGGGCGTTGATGGTTGCGATGAGTTGGGTTGTGATCACGGAGTTTGAAATGTCGCCGACTTTGTTAATTGTATACCTGCCCAGGAAATTCAAATGAACGGGCCGAAATGGCGCGGAGGCGCCGTAGTTGTAGCTCGTCGATGTATAATTTGGAAAGCGATTGATGTTTCCATTTAGTCTGACGCCGAATGTCTTCCCGCCTAAACTAAATGGCGCGGACACACCAAACGAAATTCGGTCTTTTTGTAATCGCCTGTTGCGAAGCTTGTTTTCAAAGAACTTGCGATAGCGTCCGGTGAAACTTAAGCGCGAAGGCCCGGTGTATATCATTCCGAAGTTCGCTTCGGCGTTGGGAGCGAACGAAGCGTTGAACGAAAGATTCTTGGCGGCCCGAGCTGAAATTTCCCCGGCGAATAACATTTTCTCATCAGTCAACGGACTCAAAGGAATATCGCCGCCCACTCCCGCGCTCAACCATGACGTAG
>JACZUZ010000399.1 GCA_022572905.1 Candidatus Zixiibacteriota bacterium
CGAGCGTTTTAACTTAATTTTGCCGCTTTTACGTTGGAGGAGAGCGAACAGGCGACTGATCAAAACCTGACCTCCCGGATCAAGAAACAAACAAAGCGATTCTTTTTGAAACGAAGAGCTAATGTAATAGCAATCGCGGCGCTATCTCCGCAGGTATGGGAGCGCTCCAATAGATTAGGCGTGATTTTACTGTCCATTGAGACACTGAAAATTCACGTATCGTGTTGTCCGATAATGACTAATACCGACCGCTACAATAGGTGGCAAGGGACTTGCGATAGAAAAGCTCAGTATGATAAGAAAAACTATCAAAGGTAGAACAGACATGCGAAATTTGAAGGCCCTAAATCAAAAAGGACTAACCCTCCTTGAGGTTCTGGTAAGTATGATCGTAATGAGTCTGGGACTTTTGTCTCTCGCTCCAATGGTGGTGCTCTCAATAGAGGGAAATAATATCTCTAGCGACGCCATGACAGTTTCCAATCTCGCCAAGGAAAGAATAGAGTTCTATAGAGCGCAAGACTCGCTCCCTACTATTCCATTCAAATCATATGAATATGACCTTCGGGGAGGCTATGATCGCCTGACATACATAACGGACAGCACAATCGACTCTCTCGTGCCCGGAGGGCTAGCCAGAGTGGATATTACAATTAACTGGGTTGATAATTCGAATGTTAACAGATCAATCTCATACACTACATTTCTTGAGAAATAGCGGGGACTCAATGCGCAAAAATATAATTAAGGCTGGATTTAAGTCACTGATAAATTGCCGCGGTTTATCGCTCCTTGAGCTCTTGATCGCAGCGCTAATAACGGGAATAATGGCCACGGCAGCGTTTAGCTTTTATTCGAAGATGCACATTCAGTCTGAGACACAGTATGAAATCTCTGAATGTCAATTGATGTGTCGCACCAGTTTGTCTGATATTCGTAAGACACTGCGCATGGCTGGCTATAAAATCGCCACACCACCCTTTTATGAAATCAATGGTGATTCTCTAAGCATTTATTTCAGTGATACACAGCCGGTGGATACCATAATTTATTTTCTGAGAGAGTTTAGCGTTTCCGATTATCAGAAATATCCGGGCCTTCCGCCTGGCACGAAAATGCATCGCCTGATGAAACAGATCAACAGCGCCCCTCCTTCAATATTCACTGATTTTATTGAAGAAATCTCATTCACAGCTGTTGACGCCGCTAATGTTGATATTTCGATTACAGCGCATGCCTCGCGATCTGATGATTCATACAAGATCAATGGTGGATATCATATATATACGTTATCCGAGCGCGTAAATATTCGCAACGCAGGCTGAGTGAATACGTAGCGAGATAATTGAAAAAAAGGGAGATATATCAGCATGAAGTTTGTCACAATAAATAATAGCGGAAGCGCGCTTTTGATTTCGTTGGCGCTGATACTTATGCTGTCCGGTGTGGCGATGATGGCCACAGATCGCGCCACAACAGATATAGACCTGTCCTACAATCAGATTCATAATGAGCAAGCGTTTTATATAGCCGAAGCGGGACTAATCCGCGCCGAAAAGGAATTGGACGACAGCACTCGTTGGAGAAATGGTTACAACAACGAGTCCTTCGGCGGCGGAACATTTACGGTAACAATTCGGGATTCAAGTATTGTCGCAGGCCTCGACGACACTATGATAATATTATCTACAGGTGATATCGTTAATGCGCAAGTGACGCTTGAAGCGTTGGCTGTTCCGCGCTATTTGTACCCATTTGATTATGCCGCATTTGGAGACTCTGCAATGGTCTTCGATCAGGGTTCTTGTTCGGATTCGTATAATTCTGATTCAGGAACATATGCCGCGACCCAGGATACATTGGGCGGAGATATTGGTTCCAACGGAACTGTTACTCTCGAAGGCGGATCCACAATAGGTGGAGACGCTTCAACAACCGAAGACGGGGGCTTCGATATATCCGGAGGATCTACAATTACTGGCGACACGACTGGATATATGCCTACTCAAACTCTCCCGGATATTCCTCCAGAAGAATTTGTTTATGCGGAAGCAAATAGTTTGGCGCCGACCGGTTTCACGGGAACCTACTCATATGACCCTGTTACTCATGATCTGGTAGTAGGAAGGGATGATACTCTAGTTTTGGCGAGTGGAGTATATTATCTCAATAATATTACATTGGAACAGTACTCAAGCATTCAGCTTGCTCCTGGCGCGGATGTAAAAATCTACGCTACGGGCGACATTGACGCAGGTCGATACAGTTCCATGAACCCGGATGGCTCACCAATTTCATTTCAAATATACTCATCAGGCTCAGAATTTGAATTAGCCCGGGATTCAGAATTCCGAGGAATCTTCTATGGTCCGGATGCGGCAGTAACCATAACCCAGAATGATCTTATATATGGATCTCTCGTTGGTGCTTCTATTGGAATGCATCGGAGTACATGTATTCATTATGACCGAAGCCTCGCTGGTGGATTTAGACTCGAACTTGGGCCGGTTGATATTGTCGCCTGGAGAGAGATGTAATCGCAGGACGCCAACGACCCAAAGGATATAGAACAGAGAATTGAATATGAAACTTATAATTCAAAACAATCGCGGTAGCGCTATGTTAATAGCGCTGGCTCTGATCCTGATGCTGACAGGCGTGGCAATGATGGCGTCAAATCGCGCCACTACTGATATTGACCTTTCC
>JACZUZ010000400.1 GCA_022572905.1 Candidatus Zixiibacteriota bacterium
GTTCATATCGGGCCAACGCCTCAAAATTCAAACTCGAGACACAGAGTACATTCAGGCTCGACTCTCGCAACTCGATACTGATTGGCGCCGAAACAGAAGTGGAGAAATTCGATTCCGAATCTTTCTTTCAAGACGCTTTCTTCACATTTGTCGACACTGTCGCAGAGGTCAGCGCTAGAACTTCCAGCTTGTATGTCTTGAATCAATTGTCTTTAACTAATAGGTGGTTCACCACGATTGGCGCAAGATACGACAATATGGAATCCAACGATGAGGCGTTCACATACAGGGTGACTTCCGCCTATCTCCTCCCTGAGATTGGACTGACGCTAAAGGCTAATTACGGAACCGGATTTAAGAACCCTTCGCTTTTCCAGCTATTCCATAGACTGTACGGAAACCCGGAATTGAAGGCGGAGGAAAGTCAGAGCTGGGAAGTTGGATTACAAAAAGATTTCGGTAAAACAGGGATTGAACTCGGGGTCACTTACTTTGACACAAAGTTCAAAAACCTGATAGCGTCTGATCCGATTACTTTCCTCCCGGTCAATATTCGAACAGCGACTTCAAACGGAGTGGAGCTAACCGGAAGAGTTTCGACTTCGAAAACCACCGCGCGGTTCAACTACACATATACCAACATGAAGAACACATCCGATGACACGCCCATACTTAGAAGACCAAAATCAAAGTTCAGCCTGAGCGCCGGTCAACAGGCTTCAAAAGATATCAACATTGGGGGCAGAGTGTTGTATGTCGGCGAAAGGAACGATTTCGACTTTCGGCCATTTCCGGCAGAACTGTTGTCACTTAGTAGATATGTAGTCGTGGATGTCCGTTTCGATTACAGTGTTACCCAAAGCGTGAAGCTAAAGGCCGGAGTCGTCAATATTCTTGATCAGGATTATCAGGAAGTCCTGACCTATGGCGTCTCGGGCCGGGCGTTGAATTTTGGCGCGAAATTGACATTATAAATGAGTTTCCATCTTTCAAATGTGGGTGGAAGTAATTAGTTTAAAAAGGAGCCTACGATGGCCAAACTACTCGATGGCAAAATAAAGCAGAGAACATTCATTGCCGCGCCACCGGACAAAGTCTACGACACGATTACATCCGCGCAAGAGTGGGATAAGTTTTTTACAACCGAAATGGAGCTTGAGCCACATGCGGGCGGAAAGTGTATTTTCAGTTGGAAGGATTGGGGCCCTGACAAATACACACTTACGGTTCCGGGCAAAGTTGTCGAAGCAAAGAAGCCGAATCTATTTGTGTTCATGTGGGGAGCGGAGGGTAGCGCAACGACGATTCGTATCGAACTGAAAGCGCATTCCAACGGGACAATCGTAACCCTCACTGAAGATGGATATATGGACACACCGGGCGGCCGCGCGATGATGCTGGAGTGCGCCTCCGGCTGGGGCGAAGCAATGACATTGCTGAAGTTCTATATCGAACGCGGCGTGGTCTATACCCAGCCGGATTGACTCCCGCGAACATCTTTGTAATTTGGAGAGGCCTTGCTTATCCTCTTCGCCAACCTTAGCTTATCCATAGTAGCCTGAGTGGTGGAGCCGTAGACGCGAGAATATAAGATGTCTCTTCGCGTTCGAATGAACTAACAACAGTATTAGAGCTTTCTATATGGTTGACAAAAGCATGGTAAACAAAAAAGCTATATGCCAGGTCGAGATGTATATGGACGCTCCTTGCGGTCGACTAGTATATGATAGTAAAGGTAAATGTATCTGCCATTCCGAGCGCAAAGACAAGGATGTAACTCTCTTTCAAAGCGAAATCGACAAGATTTTTGAAATCAATCAAGCCGTGAGCCTTGATTTTACTAGGTTCACTTTTCCGAAAGGAGGCTGGTCTTTCGTAAATAAACGATTTGAAAAAGTGGCACAATTCCTTTCGTCACAGTTTTTGGGCGAAGCACAATTCAGGGCCGCGAAGTTCTCAGGCGACGCTAATTTCTACGATGCAAAGTTTTCAGGCGACGTTGATTTCGACGATGCGAAGTTTTCAGGCTACGCTGATTTCACAGATGCGAAGTTTTCAGGCAAGGCTCATTTCACATATGCGAAGTTTTCAGACGGGGCTCAATTCACATTTGCGAAGTTTTCAGGAAAGGCTAGATTTAGTTACTCGCGGTTCTCAGGCAAATCTTTATTCTACAAGGTTCAATTTTCGGGCGAGGCTGAATTCGAAGACGTGCAGTTCTTGGGAGCTGCTAATTTCAGACTTGCTCGGTTTGTCAATAAAGCTATTTTCTCTCGCGCAGAGTTTTCGTTTGGGGTTGATTTCAGTGAAGCTCATTTTTCAGACAGGGCAGATTACTACGGTGTGCAATTTTCGGGTAAGTCTGATTTTGAATCTACGAGTTTTGATGTGTATATCTCTTTTACTAGCAGTATTGCAAGAGAGGGCGCACGGCTTACTTTCGATGTAGGAGTTCTCGACGAAAATCTAATTTGGAAAGGAGGCGCTTCCTTTCGAAGCTTTCGAATTGAAAAAGGAGCTGAAGTCACATTTCGAAAAGTTAACATGAGAGGTGCTGTTTTGCTTGAGTCAAGTATTCGTAACATGACGTTTATTGATGTAGAGTGGCCAAGAACAAATCGATGGCACAAGAGGCGCACGGTTGCTGATGAAATGATTGATGATGAAAAGGACTATACGCTTATAGCACAGCTTTATCAGG
>JACZUZ010000401.1:0-2225 GCA_022572905.1 Candidatus Zixiibacteriota bacterium
GCCGAAAATTGTGACGACCTGGTCTTTTTGCACCTCTCCGATGGGGACTGTGTTACTGCGATCGATATATCCGCGCGGGAAATAATTGAGCAGATCAAGCACAGTCTCCACGCCGATATCAGACAGCGCTGCGGCGCGATGCGGCCCCACGCCTTTTACATATTGTACCGATGAATCAAGTGATAACGACGCCATAGTCGCTTATCAGGGTAGATGGTTTGTGCGTGGTTGTCAACGCGAGGGAGGGAGATAGTGAGGGTGCGTGAGGCAGATCTCATGATTCTAGTTTGCATTTGAAGAGATTTTGCTGACAGGCTATAGCACCTCACATCTCAAGCTCCTTTCAGAACAAGTCCATAGAAAAATTTGGCTTTGTCCCAAGTATTATCAGTTATGCCATATGTATGCAATACTCTAACCAAAAACTCTTGCACATAACTACTTGAAAACGCAACCGAATCTCCCGCTCTATATTCTTTGGTCATTTCAATGGTATTCTGGATTTTGCAACCTGTCGATTGATAATGCAAATAAATATCATTCCCGAAATTATGGGCGATTTCCGTATTCAAAATCTTTGTTATCGTTGATGATACTTGCAAATCCCCTCGGAATCCCAAAGCCTCGAGAAAACTTGCGGAAACTCTTATTCCGTTTAATAGATAACTAGCCAAATGATCTGGGCGGAGCCTCGAATGCTCATCGCTTTCTCGTGGGAATTCAAAGTACACTTTGACGCAACACATTCCCCAACAATTAAAGTCAAGCTGAATCTGTGGATCATCAATCACACCTTCATAGACTAATCCACCATCGTAATATGCAGAGGGAACCTGCGACAGAACCGTAAATCTATGGTTCTTTCTCTCGTTTTCTATTATGGTAGACACAAGTTCTGGTAGTGCGCTGACTTCAATCAACTCTTTTCTAGGGTGCTTCGGTAGGATCGTTTGATAAAACAATCCTTTCTTAGGGTCCGGTATAAACACGTCGTTACCAAATTCAGTTCTGTTAAGCGCGGACTCTATAAGGTAATCTCTCAATCTTATATGACGTTTTCTGCGTTCTGTCAGCCATCCTATTCTTCCCTGATCAGCTTTTGCAATTGGTCTCTTCTGATCGCGAACTTTGACATAAACTGTGGTATTGCCATCAACAGCGTGTGGTGTCGTATCGCTTTCCGGAACTCGAACCAAGAATATCCGCAAAGACTTGTCTTCATTCGTTATATGCTTCGACTCTACAAATACGGGAGGCATAATATTGTCATAGCAAGTACTGGTTAGCTTGGAATCCAGATCTTTCTCTGTTACAGACAAGCCAACAATTTCTTCAGGCTTGTTTGTTTTCTCTTCCTCTCGAACCCCGAAAATAATGTAACCACCATATGTATTGGCCAACGCGGAAACCAATTCTGCAACTTTTTTAGTGTCTCCGAATTCTTGTTTGTAATCGAGCACCTCGCTCTCGGCTACTTTCTCTTCCACCATATCAGCGATATCAGAATACTCAATTTCGCTAAATTTCTTTGTAACTATGCTTGCCATTTGAACCTATTCCCTGGATTGCCTCCCAATATGTGGAAACATACTACCCCTTAACCCCTGAGCCAACCAAGACTTCGCCGGGGGCGCAGAAGCCGCTCTCCGTTTCGAATTGTCTTATGGCATCGGTTACTTTCGCCCACAATTCCTCGACCTGTTCTTCGCTCAATTTAGCCACCGAAGCGAATTTCGCGCCGGCCACGTCACGTCGGAAGCGAGTTGCTTCCTCGGCGTTGTCAAAGCGCGTGGTGAAATCTACCGGAGTTATTTCGATATCCGAGTATCCGCAATCGCTAAAAAGTTTCTCAAGAACTCCCGGCGGTCCGAAGCGAGTTCCGCTGGGCTGATCGGGGGTTGGTCTCGGTTCTTTGGTGTATTCGCGAATTACTTTATCGCACTCCACAAGAAACGGGATTGTATCCTCAGTGGAATACACTATTACAGCGAATCGCCCGCCGGGCTTAAGAATTCGCAAGACATCGCGCAGGCATTTGTGCGGGTCGGGGAGAAACATTATCCCCAAGCGCGATATGGCGCAGTCGTATGATTCTTCAGCGAGGCTTAAGTTTTCGGCGTCCATTTCGCGGATTTCAATATTGTTAAGCTCTTGAGATTTCAGCTCCGCCTTGGCCACTTGCAACATTTCAGTAGCGATGTCGGTCGCCAGAACAAACCCCTCTG
>JACZUZ010000401.1:2235-2700 GCA_022572905.1 Candidatus Zixiibacteriota bacterium
GCGGCGATATCAAGAACTCGCGCGCCGGGCTTCACTCCCGCCTGCTTAAGCATTTGTTTTGTGGCCGGGCCAAATGAATCCCTTAGGGTTGGCGTCCATTTGAGCCAGGCGGTGGCGGAGTTGTTCCAGCGCTTGCGAACTTTCTCTTTGAATTCTTTTGGGTTGAAGTCTACGGGCATAAGTCCTTCTAAATTTCCATTTTTGATTTCAGTGGGCGACAGATGTCCACATCTGCCCCATCAATATAATTACTGATAAGACAATATGAACCAGGTCAACGAAACCCTGACAAATGTCCGGGCCACGTGTTCAATCGCTACTGGTCATTCTGAACCCTTCGCTTGACTCAGGATAAACTCCGTGAAGAATCTGGCAGAGAATTTGCAGTATCGTCATTTCAAGAGTCTCGCTTTCAAATCATCAAGATCCTTCGCTACGCTCAGGATGACATACCCACCGCAAGCG
>JACZUZ010000029.1 GCA_022572905.1 Candidatus Zixiibacteriota bacterium
CGGGGCCACCCATACGCGGCGAGATACCATTCCCGCCGGGTGTCGGCCTTGGAAATTCGCCGGCGACGCGGCCTCGGTTCCCGCCGGCCTGTCCCCAAGGCCTTTCCGCCGTCTGTGTCATTGCAGATAGGATTTGCCGGCTGACAGCAATTCCTCAACCGCCTTCACGATCCTGAGCCACACGGCCTCTCCCTCCATGTCACCGGCAGCAAGGCGCTCGTCGGCCCGCATGGCCGCTTCAATGTCGGCTGCGTCGCCATACTGCTTTATGAGCTCATTGGCGGAGCGGTAGATGTCGAGGTCGGAGGTCATAGAGAGAAGCCGCGCCCTGTTTACCGGCAGGGCTTGACCGTCAGCCCGCTCGGCAACACCGTTTTCTCGTCACCACAAGCCATATCGAGTTGATCCTGTGTCAACTCCCTGACGCCCCGGAGGTTGGCCCCGCTTATGTTGGCCAGCCTCAGCCCGACATCGGTAAGGTTGGCCCTCTCCAGGTTGGCATTGGTCAGGTTGGCCCTTTTAAGGCTGGCGTGGCTGAGGTCCGCCCGCACCAGTGTGGCGCCCTCCAGATTGGCCCGGCCCAGGTTGACCCACTTCAGATTGGCCTTGGTCAGTACGGCGCCCTGCAGATTGACTCTTTCGCCGTAATTGGAAAACCCAAGCCGTGATCGATCGGTTCCAAATGTTCCGCTGGGCGGGGCCCCTGCTCCGCACATTATGGCGAATGAGTTGCGGAAAGTTGTGTCGAAAACACTGCTATAAATTGGGTCGTCAAAATTTTCCGCGCCGTTTCCGGCGGCCTCGCAAACAATTATTCCGCTGAGCGAAGCGTTTTGAATCGCCACAAATTCAGCGGGGAAAAACTCCATCGCAACATATCCGAGTTGATCGTCCCTTGATTCGAAATCGAAGCTGGGACCGGGAGCGTGTAGTTCAATCAATATCAAGTCACCCGGAGAGAGAGCGTTCGCGGCAGAGTTTATTGCATTGGCCGCGCTGGTTCCTGCGATAGATGAATATCCCCATTGCAGTCCCGGCGCTATTCCTCTTATACCAATTCCATTGTCAGAGCCAATCATTTCCCCAATCACAGCCGTCCCGTGATTGCGCCACCCCTGCTCTCCGATCATCCCTCCCATAGTCGCAATTGGAGAATTGGCCGTCAGGTCTTCGTGGGCGATCAGCCAGGCTCCTTCAACGTCAATAACTGTGACTCCTGTTCCATCTCCACCTCATAGAAAGGCATAATCAGCGTCGACTCCATCCGGCGCTGGATTAAGATATGTCTGAGCCGCCACAAAATCCGGAGTCGTAGCTTCCGCTACGGCTGGTTCCGGTTTCGGCATCGGATAAGCGATTTCCACGATATCCAGCGCGTTGAGCTGATTGATTACTATCATCGCCTCTGCGGGATCGGTGATGGCGATCTGATAGTATCCCGCCATATCCGCCAGTTTCAGACCTGATGAGAGTTGGAGTTTCTTCCTCTGTGCGTCAAGCTCCGCCACCGGCGCCGCAAAAATGGAACTCACTCTGGATGCTTGCAGATATACTTTCAACACAGCCTCGGCCTCGGAAATGTTTCTATTTCTTAGTGAAACCAACGGGGAGCCGCCCTTGCCGATGGCCTTGCGCACTTCGGACTCGTCAGTGAATTTTACGACGATAAATTCTAGCTCCGCTCTGGGGCTTATCTCAGTATGGAGAGGCTTTATAACGAGGTTGCGTTCTTTGAGAGGTACTGATCCCGCCTGAGACTTTGCGCTTTGCGCTTCGGTATCGGAAACCAAGTTGGCGAGTAAGAGGAAACTGGCTAGCAGTATGAGAATTCGTTTGTTCATTGTTTCACCTTATGTTCTTAATCTTGGCAGTTCAAAAGGTCAATATTTTTCACGGTTCTGAATAACAGCTTTATTAACACTATCCACTTAGCGTCCGAATATACTCAACAGATTGATATGGCCAATGTTTCTTTTCCTCAAAAGATTTCGGCGGATTGGCCATATTGCTCGACCCTATAATATTGCTTTGAGTTAGCGCGAAAAGGCTCCCAGGAAGAGATTTAAAATCGAAGTAGGAAAGGCGTTCTTATAGAGCGAGACAATAATTCTCGCCTGTTTCAAAGATAGCAAATCGACGGCATCATGCAAGAGAAAAGCGGCCGGGGAAAAAGCTCTCAGAGCGTTCCGGCCGCCTCACGTATGTCGTTGGAATGAGCCCAATTAGAGCTAATGATTAATTTTCAACTTCAATCGTAATTTGGCGCTATGGTTTCGCGAATGCGTCAGCGGGAACATTCACATTGAGCTTCATTTCACTCACTGTTAATTCCTGAAATTGCTTACCGCCGGTGGACTTGCTTTCCTTGAATGGAATCTTAATCCCATCGACTTCGGTGAAATCGCCATAGACAAGGTCTATTGCCGCCGGTCCCGCCATCGTGGTTCCAAAAAAGTGACTCGAAACAGGAATCATTGTAGTTGCGTCCAGCGCCAGTTTGATTAGCTCATCACCGGCCTCATCGATCAAATAAACATACTCCACGCTATGTCCGCTCTCTTCGCCGCTTCCGCCATAGACTGGCGTATACTCTGAATTGTCCAATGATCCGAAAATAGCAATCAGACTTCTGGCCATATCTTTCTTACTGGATTGGGCCTCCGTTTCGGGAAGGGGATTAGTTTTTCCGCCCATAGTTTGCCAACCTTGTGAACCGTCAAAGACGATTTTCATTTCTCCACCGGGAGTGAGAATCGTGACAACCTGTTTGTCCGGTAGCTCCACCATAATTGTCGCTGACATTGTCATCAATTGCGGTCCCATGCTCATAGTTAGATTACCGGAGCGCGAGTAGGATTTGATTTTCTTGTATGAATCCACTCCGCCGGTCGCCTTGGCGGCGGCGAGAAGAAGGGCTCTGCCCTTTTCGATGTTCTCTGGCGTGTTCTCGATATCCGAATCGCTCTCGGGGGATGGAATACTTATATCAACAGTGTCAACTGGCAGACCCAGCTCCTCAAGTGAGCCATCGAAATCCGCGCCGTTCCCAACTACCAGAAAGTGCAACTTGTCCAGCTGGAAATCTTTCTTGGCCTGCTCGACTACTTGCTCTGGGGTGACTTTCTCTACTTTGTCTTTGATCTGGTTTAGAAAGTCAGCGGGGATTCCATAGGCGTCATAGGTAACCATACGATTGACAACTTCGCTACGCGTATCGAACTTGAATACGAACGAGTTGAGATATCCGTCGATGGACCTCGACATTTCCGCCTCTGTGGGCGGCTCAGTGATCATTGATTCCATTTGCTTTTTGACAGCGCGAATGGCTTTGAGAGTCGTCTCAGATTTTGTCGATGCGAAACCAAAGAAGCGTCCCGGATAAGTGACATTGGCGTCAAATCTACCTCCGGTAGCGTAGGCCAGTCCCTCTCGCGAACGGACATTGTTAAACAGACGGCTCCCAAATCCACCGCCGAAAATGTTGTTCATAACAATACGAGTGGGGTAGTCTTCATCAGTGACCAGCCCGCCGATGTGCCCGATATAGATATTCGACTGGTTTACATCCGTTTTGGGAGCGTAATGCACTCCGCTACTCCAATCATAATCAACCTCGGGAGGGGGAGGGGCGGTTTCGCCGGTAGCTTTCCAGTCGCCGAAATATTTCTTCAAGTCCTTGATTATGTCATTCTTCTTAAAGTCACCCCAGACAGCGATTTGGAGGTTGGATGGATGGATATACTTCTTATGGAATTCGATCAGGTCAGCGCGAGTAACAGCGTCGATTGTAGCGTATTCCGTTTGCCTGGCATACGGTGACTCTTTGCCATAAATAATTTTAGAAAATTCACTTGAGGCCAGTTGCATGGGGTTATCATTACGACGCGCGATACCGGCCCGGGTTTGTGTCTTGGCCAGGTCGATTTTCTCCTGGTCGAAACTTGGATTGCGCAGAATCTCTGAGAGGGTTTCCAGCACCAAGTCGCTGTATTCAATCAAGCCTCCGCCGAATGCGTTGCCGCTGACCAAGCCGATACTGGTTTCAGCTGTCGCTCCAACACTTTCGAGACGCTCGTCAATTTCGTCTCCGCTCCATTTGGAAGTTCCACCGGTGCGCAAAACCTGTCCGGTTAATCCGGCTAACCCAACTTTTTCGGCCGGGTTCAGATAACTTCCGGCCGCAATGCGGATCGATATATTAAAAAGTGGCAATGAATGGTCTTCGACAATGTAGAGTCTAATACCGTTGTCCAGCTCGATTTTGTCGACTTCGGGAACCTGGAGTTTGTTCAGGCGGGGAAATTTTAGCTCTTCCACCCTGCCCTGGTCTGCGAGCGCCGCGCAGGGCAGTGTCAATATCGACAGCGCAGTAATCGCAACTACTCCGCTTAATCTCATTATTGTCTTCACGATTATTCCTTTACGTGTCATCTCTCTATATATCATCTTCTTGAGGAAGTAATTTCAATTTTAGTAAACGGAGAATCCGAATGCTAAGAATCCACAGTTTCGATTACTGCGATAGTGCGATTCTTGCGGGTGAAGTATTTCTTGGCCACGCGTTGAATGTCATCTCCCGTGACTGAGTTGATTCGATCCAGCTCACGAAACAATTCGCGCCAATCTCCGGCTATCATCTCATATGAGCCGAGCTGAATAGCCATACCAACTCGGCTTTCAAGCTGATTAATAAAACTCGCTTTCGCCCTGGCGCGGATTTTTTCCATTTCCTCTTCCGGCAAAGGCGCTTCTTTGAGCTTTTCGATTTCACCCAGAACCAGCTCTTCGACTTCGGCGTTAGAAACGTCCTTGGCGTTCACCGCGTAAACCGCCGCCATGCCCGGGTACTTATTACCGGGGAAACCTGTTAGCGCGCCGACATTAACGGCCTTCTTGGTTTCCTTAACTAGTTTCTTGTAAAGCAGGGAAGTGCGGCCGTTTCCCAGATAGTCCACCAGCGCGTCGAGCGCTGGTTTATCGGCGTGCTGTGAGTTTGGCACATGATATCCAACCAGCCAGAACGGCTGGGCCGGATCCTCTACCACAACTCTGCGTTCGCCCAACTGCTCTGGCTCGACTGTGTGAATTAATTCGATCGGGTCGCCTTTGGGCAAATCACCGAAGTATTTTTCGGCAAACTTGAATACGTCTTTGGCGTTAACATCGCCAACCACTATCAGGCAGAGATTATTGGGGACGTAGTATTTTTTGAAGAACGCAGTCGCCTCTTCGCGGCTGTAGTTGCCAAGATCAGACATATGCCCGACGCCGGAAATCCCGTAGGGATGAGCCTTGAACGAGGCTGAGAGCCATTCCTCGATTAGTTTACCAATTCCGCTGGACTCTATGCGCATCCGGCGCTCTTCCTTGACTACGTCCACTTCCTTGTGGTATTCGCGCAGGACCGGATTCGAGAAGCGGGCCGCCTCAAGCATAATCGCCAGTTCGAGTTTGTTTTGCGGGAAATTGTAAAGGTAGCAGGTTTGGTCCATGCTGGTGAAGGCGTTCAGATTCACAAAGCCTTCGCGCTCGATGATGTTCCCCAATTCGTTGGTGACCACGTATTGATCGCATTCGTCCTGAGCGGAGCGAAAAGTTTTCTCGAGGTTAACCAGTTTCACGCTGTCGGCCAGAGAGCCTTTGTTGCGCTCACTACGCCAGGCCAGAAACGCTTCCTCTTCGGCTTCGATAGCTATTTTTTCTTTGGCGTAGTTATTTGTTCCGATTTCCTGATCGCCCTTGAAAGCCATGTGCTCAAAGACATGAGCCATCCCCGTAAATCCTTTGGGATCATCCGAGCTTCCCACATTTGCGTAGGTCACCAAAGATGCGACCGGCGCGTCTCGTCGTTCCAAAACGATTATCCTCAGCCCGTTTTCAAGAGTTCTTTCGACAATTTTGTTTTCGAAGTCTTTTATGTCGAAAGAGTTCGCTTGGGGTACCACAAGCGCCAGGGCGAGAATGGCGACGACAAAGATTCGCAGGTGCGTTTTGTTTAACTCTGAGCGCGACGAGATGAGATTAGTTGAAATGAAATTTGCCACAGTGTTCCTCCGAGTGACTTGATTAGTAATGATATTATTTTAGGAAAAATCTTGTGTATCTAAATAGGTGTCTTGCTTCAACAGAAAGAATATGGGCCTGATGATAGCTTCGGTGCAGCCTACTAGTGAGGATACTTTCACCCTGAATCCAAGTCAAGCCGTTCGATTGCGATAATGACCAGGCGCAAATTAAGCCATCCTCCCTTGGCCATCCGTCCCTTGGATATTAGACGAACAATTTCAGCGGAAGTTGCGCGCTAAGTTTGTTGCTGGAGAGGGTTTTTTAATCTTACTTGCGTGACTTAATTGCGGGTAAGTAGAAGCGCTCGGCGTATTCGCAAACCATGCGCCGAGAGGAAAAGCGCTCGGTGGTCAGCGCAATCGACCTCTTCATCCGCTCAAGCCAGTCAGCGGGGAGGCCATTTTGATCTCGCTTGAAGAAGAGCGGCAGTATTTCATTTTCGAGTGTATCATAAATTTCCTGGCTGTCGCGTGAATCCTCTTCTAACGATTTGTCATGGTTTTCGCCTGAACCGATTTTCCAACCGATATTCTTGTCGTAAGCCTCTGCCCACCAACCGTCAAGTACCGAGAAGTTCAAGCAACCGTTTAGCCCGGCTTTCATCCCGCTGGTGCCGGAGGCTTCTTCTGGTCTGCGCGGATTGTTGAGCCAGATATCGCACCCGGCAACCAGAGCCATCGCCAGATTCATATTGTAGTTCTCAAGAAAAAGAACTCTGCCCATGAGGCGTTCATCGCGGCTTTTCTCAACGATTTCTCGGATAAGCGCTTTGCCATCTTGATCCATGGGATGCGCCTTTCCGGCGATTAGAATCTGCGCTGGCCGTTTCTGGTTGCGCAGAATTTTAGAAAGTCTGTTCATGTCAGAAAATATCAGAGCCCCGCGCTTATAAGTTGTGAAGCGTCGGGCGAATCCGATTGTCAAGGCTGTGTGGTCAAAATTTACTCCCGAACGTCGGGCGACTTCTTCGAGCAATTCTGATTTGAGACTCTGATGAGTATTCCAGAGGTTCTCATTGGGGATTGATTGAATCGCTTGAGCGTTTTCCTCGACAATGGACTCAACAGCGATTTCGTCAGGACGGCGGGATTGATCGGTGTTGGTTATTAGCGCTTTTATTTGGGGAGCCATCCAAGTTCCAACATGAACACCGTTGGTCACAGAATCAATGGGGACTTTGTCTTCCGGGATTTCAGGCCATAACATCCGCCACATTCCTCGACTGGTTTGGCCGTGTAGCGCGCTCACGGCGTTGCTCTTGTCGGCCACTCTCAACGCGGCGCAGGTCATCGAAAACCACTCAGAGCTATCGCCCTGATTAACGCGTCCGTAATCAAGCCATGACTCCCATAAAATTCCGAACGACTCAACATATTTTCCGAGCGCTTTACGAAGCTCGACCGGGTCGAAGACCTCGTTTCCGGCAGGTGTTGGGGTGTGGGTAGTGAAAATTACGGATGGTTGCAATCTTTCCAATGAAGCGCTAAATGAGAGTTCAGCGGGAGCCATATTTTGGCGCGCTTTCTCAAAGATAGAAAACAAGGCGTGGCCCTCGTTGATATGGATAACATTCGGCTCAATCTTCAATAGTCTCAGCGCCCGCATTCCCCCGATTCCAAGAAGAATTTCCTGCTGGAGCCGCAATGTTTTGTCGCCGGGATAGATTCGCGAAGTTATCTCTCTGAATTCTTGCGGGTTTTCGGGGATATCGACATCCAGAAGATAGAGCGAATTCACCCCGACCGGATATCTCCAGATTTTGAATTTCAAACTGCGCTCACCGAGAGGCGCCTCTCCAATTAGAAGTGAATTGTCGACTCCCCTAATTTCAGTCAGCGGTAGCTGTTCTTTAATTATTTCGTTATAGCGCTCTTCCTGAACGCCCGCGGGGGTCAGTTTCTGTTCGAATGCTTTGTGGCGATAAAGTATTCCGATACCTATCAAAGGCAGTCCCAACTCGGCGGCGGACTTCAAATGATCTCCAGCCAATATACCCAACCCACCGGTATAAATTGGAAGTTTGGGGTCCAGCCCGAATTCCGCGCAAAAGTAGGCGATCTTTCCACCGCTTTCCGGAGCGATTTCATTCCTCTCCAGAGCCTTTTGATACCAGCTTAGTTTTGACTCCACGTTGTGGTTAATTCCTGGCTCGGTTATCAAGTCCTTGGCTATGTTTTTCGTTGGATCATTCATCATTGCTATCGAAAGAATGTAGAGTTAATTTGTCAAGGATATTCGTTTTCTTCACAGTTTCGTCATGGACATAAAAGGCAATGGCAATGTCAATAAGAAAAGGGCAAAGCCCTTCGTATTTATTATTTCATAACTTGAAAGTGGCGTAGATTGTTATATCTTAGCAGAAGATCGCCCGCCGTGGCTCCGCCAATGGAGAGGCCGATGGAGTGAGCGAGAGACTTCTAACTGCTGGCGCCAGGCGCGACGGGGTACTAATAAAAGTCAGATCAGTTATTTAGGATATTTTCAGAGTAGAGTAAATCCATGACATCCTCAAATTTCTTGAGCGAACTGGGAGTCAAGACACCCGGTGAGCTAAAATGGAACTATTCAGCCAGTCAACTCATTGAAGACGCCGTCCGTGGAAAACACGGGATTATGGCCGAGGGTGGCGCCTTCGCTGTTCTTACCGGAAAACACACCGGCCGCTCACCCAAAGACAAATTTATCGTTCTTGATTCGAACACCGAAGACTCAGTTTGGTGGGGCGATCACAACAAATCGATTTCAAAAGAGAATTTCGATAAGGTATTAAAGCGAATTGTCGATCATCTGGAGAAGCGCGAACTATATATCCAGGATTTGTACGCCGGCGCTGACTCGAAATACCGTCTTTCTGTGCGAGTCGTAACGGAAACACCCTGGCACAGTCTTTTCGCTCAAAATTTGTTTATTCAGATCGAGGACAAATCTGAACTCGCGAAATTCGGTTCGGACTTTACGATTATAAATGTACCGACCTGTCTTGGAAATCCCGAAGAGGATGGACTGCGTTCGGAATCTTTTGTTTTGGTAGACTTCACGAGCAAGCTGGTTCTGATCGGCGGCACGAGCTACGCTGGAGAGATTAAGAAATCTATCTTTACTGTGATGAACTTCCTGATGCCCAAGCGGGGCGTAATGTCCATGCATTGCAGCGCCAATGAAGGTAAGAACGGCGATACCGCAATTTTCTTCGGCCTAAGCGGAACGGGCAAGACAACCCTGTCCGCCGATCCGGGACGAATACTTATCGGCGATGACGAGCACGGTTGGTCGGACAAAGGCGTTTTCAATTACGAAGGTGGGTGTTACGCCAAAGTCATTCGCCTATCCAAAGAAGGAGAGCCGGATATTTATCAGGCCACTCAATCATTCGGTACAATCCTCGAAAATGTTGTAATCGATCCTGACACGCGCAAGATTCAGTACGACGATGACAAGCACACCGAGAACACTCGCGCCGCGTATCCGATTAAGTACATCCGTAATTCATCAAAGACCGGCCGGGGCGCCCATCCGTCTAACATTATCTTACTAACAGCCGACGCCTTCGGCGTCTTGCCGCCGGTTGCGAAGTTGACGCCCGAAATGACTATGAAATATTTTCTGGTCGGCTACACAGCCAAAGTGGCCGGAACCGAAAAGGGAGTGACCGAACCCACAGCGACATTCTCCCCCTGTTTTGGCGCTCCCTTCATGGCGCTTCATCCCATAGTCTATGCGGAACTATTAGCCAGGAAAATTTCTGAGCACAAGTCGGATTCGTGGCTGATAAACACAGGTTGGTGCGGGGGGCCGTATGGTATCGGCGAACGGATAAGCCTTAAGCATACTCGCGCTATCGTAAACGCAACTCTCGATGGCACGCTGGCCACGGTGGAGACGCGCACCGATCCCATATTCGGATTTGAAGTTCCGGTGAGTTGTCCCGATGTTCCCGATTCGATTCTAAATCCGATCGACTCATGGGATGACAAAGAAGAATACCGCCGCAAGGCTCGCGAACTATCTGACAAGTTCGATTCGGTGCACGCATCTATCGTCGAGCCTAACTCTGTTCCGGCTACGGTTTAGATCATTAAGCAATACCGTCGATCAATCGCCCGACTCCGGGGGATGCGTTGGTTGATATGAATCATACAACTAAAAGATTAAAATTGGGATCTGGAAATCAGTTGAATCAGATGAAAACAACTTACATGAATTCCGCTATTTGCATGTTCACTATCGTTTCATTGATTTTGAACTCCTGCTCGAAGATCCCATCAGCATCGGAATACGAAGTGCTATTGGAAAAAAGTCTTGATCATGGATTCCCGAGTATAATTCTAGCTATTCAAAGAGATCAAGAGGCGATGTGGATTGGAGCTAAGGGGGTATCAAACATTGAGCGCCAAATTCCGATGCGAACTGACGATAGGTTTCATATAGCGAGCGTTACGAATATCTTCACCGCTACGGCAATTCTCAAACTGATAGACCAAGGAGCGCTTTCCTTAACCAGCAAAGTTGTAGACATACTTGACAACGCTCTGGTAAGCCCAATCCCGCATATCAAAGATATCCAGGTGTATCATCTGCTGGATCACTCCAGCGGTATTTATAGCTTTAACAATGATATGGAATATGTTCAAACTCTAATTGGAAACAGAGTGCAAGATAATAGACACTGGTCGCCAGAGGAGCTAATCGCACTGTCATATGGCCAACGGGTTGAGCCAGCAGGTAAGCCTGGCTCAGGG
>JACZUZ010000402.1 GCA_022572905.1 Candidatus Zixiibacteriota bacterium
AGCGCGACACGCGAAATATTGGTTGTGATACGGCTCTTCTAACTCCATCTGATAAGAATTTACACATCAGGTCAAATAGTCCCTTCAATCAGAACTTTGCGGATCGCTTTGCGCAAGGCTTCTTCATTGGGAAGGCAAAGTTTTCTATTCACAGAAACAGCCGGAAAATTATTCGTATTCAGCAGTTGCGCATGTTGCCGATCTTTCGCCATTTGCGCTGCAATATCAACGCTGTCGAAACATTCGGTGATTTTGTTTCCAGCCAACCCCTGTTTAGTGGCTAACGCAAGCAGAGTCGCTCGGTCCCATAGTCCCGTATGTTCGATTAGAGCTTCATGCATTGTATTGAACTTGCCTTCAGCGCGCGCGCACTCCACGAGTTTGATAGCGCGGCGGGCGTCTTCTGTTGCGCCAAGCGGTCGAAGTACAACACGGCGCTGATCAAACGCATTCGACACGCGCTTCACTAGGTCCCAGACTTCGAGTAATTTACTTTCAGTGTAGTCCGAAAACACATCTACAAGAACTTTCTCATTTAGCTCATCGATGATGTCCTCCGGTATTCGTCCCGCCGCCAGTCCTTCAAGAACGCGCGTGATTTCGGCTTTGCCAACACTGCATCCAAAACAGGCCGGAAGATTGGCGCTGCCCGGCAGAAAATTACCACATCCGCAGGGACAATATCGTTCTGCGAGAATTGACTGTGCGATCGCCGCATCGCTCGTAGCGTCGCGAGTAGATTGAGCGGAGTTGTCTTTGGTGAATACGAATTCGTTCAGCCCCAGCGCGAGAATAAGTAGCGCCGCAGAACTTAGCAAAACTCTGTTATATCTATTTATCTTCTTGTAAAACACAATCATTCCATCCTAACTAACTCGAGTTTCTGTGCGCGTTCGGGTGATCATCTTTTCAAAACGGCGCCGAGTCGGGAGGCTGGGACGTAACTTGCACGGTATCCGCGCGCGGGTCCCAATTCGGAATAGCGTCCGGTCGAGGTGGCTGAGCTTGAGCCGCCGTAGCGGCGGCGTTATGCCAGTGGCCGTGCTCGGGTGACCAAACTTTGCCATCAGGAACTGGGCCGGGCGGCTGGGGAGTTAGTTGTAAGGAATCTGAGGCTGTTTGAGAATTAGGTATTGGATCATTTGTCGCGGCTCCAGTAGAGTCGTGCCAGTGGCCGTGTTCGGTGGACCAGAATCTGCCTGGCGGCGCCGGGCCGGGCTGGGGAGTAAATGGCGTCGACGAGATCGGATCAACGGGCGTCAGCAAATTTGGTATCGAATCGGAAGCCGTTCCGGTAGCGTCGTGCCAGTGGCCGTGCTCGGGTGACCAAACCTGGCCAGGAAGCCCTTGGCCAGTCGGGTCGGATCGAAAACCCGGAGTCGCTCCGTCATTCGAAAAGACCACGTATAATCCAATGAACACCACAACAAGCGCTCCGCCCCAGACGATGATATTGCGATTGCTCGCTTCGGATTTGGTGTCTTTCCCAAAGCAACAATGTTTATATTTTTTGCCACTACCACACGGGCAGGGCTGATTGCGACCGACTATGTTAGACAATGCTCTTAAATCCTTATTAACTCAGATCGCGCCATTGAAATATCCAAAATGTTACTGGATTGACTAGTCATGAGCGCAATATACCCGATTATAGATGAAGTTCCAACAAGGGCGGCGCAGTGGAATACTGGGAGTGCGGCATTCATAACGAATTATTGAGGATGTTGACGTTCAGCAGATGTCTGGGCGCCCCACCGCTTGCGGTGGGTATTATTTTTTAAGTTGAGTTCCAAGTAGGGAAGAACCCAAAGAGCGTGAGAGCGCTCTGACGCGGTTCGGCCTATTGGCTTCGTAATGAAACGAGAAGCCCACCCAATGGTTGGGTTCCAAACCCTGAAAGGTGCGCCACTCACCCAGGTAACTGGTGTTGACAAATCTGGCGTATCGTCTTAATTATTACTGATAATTAAATCAGGTAGAATTTATTGAAGAATTTATTATCACACAGATTGCCGACCATACTTGGAGTACTACTAATAATAGGGTGCGCCGTAACACAAGAGGCCAAAGCCGGGGAATCACAATATAGATGCTCGGTGGGAAAACTTTATAAGAAGGTAAACGACACTCTTCTCATGAGAATCGGTACGGGTTTTGTTGCTGGAAACCAATCGCACATTTGTACAGCGGCACACGTAGTGATGCAAGACACTCTACTGTTTAAGTTATGGGGAAGTACGAAGTACGATTCAGTTGTGGTTAAATACTTGAACCCCCAGCACGATTTGGCTGTTCTTGAGACGATTAATGATGTGCAGATGCCATCACTACAATTTGGCGACTTCGACTTACTGCGCGAGGGCGACTCTATTATCGTCGTGGGCTGGCGCACTGATAAATTGCTTCAGGCTGAAATAATATTGATTTACAGTATTGGATTAGCGACGATCGGGAGTACCACTGTAGATTACGTTGCATTTATGAGTAACTCAATACCTGGGTATTCTGGTGGACCCGTTCTCAATATTGAGGGTAAAGTTATTGGAATATTCAAAGGCCAATTTGAGTTCATAGGAACGGATAGTACCGCAGTCAAAAGTGAGATTGCCCTATCCATTAAACCTATCATAATATACGAGGATTCCCTGGAAGAATGACCTGTCTGGTTTGACCCCAAATTCTATTCCATTTCCAGT
>JACZUZ010000030.1:0-2457 GCA_022572905.1 Candidatus Zixiibacteriota bacterium
TGGTTGGCTGTCCGACAAATTTGACGATCGAGTGCAGTGATGCGGTTCCGGGTCCTGCTAATGTGACCGCCACGGACAATTGCGATGACACACCTGTTGTGGTGTTCTCCCAGGATTCGATTCCGGGAGCGTGCGCGGCCGAATACACGCTGAATCGTAAATGGGTCGCCACTGACGTCTGCGGCAATTCTGATTCATGCACACAGACCATTACCGTACAGGATACCACGCCTCCGGTGATTTCCTGTCCCGCCGACACTACATTTGAATGCAACATTGGCGGAAATTCCGGAACAGCGACGGCGACTGATAATTGCGATCCGAATCCGGGTATTACTTCCAGCGATTCGGTTGCGACTGGCGTCTGCGAAGGCGACAGCACAATTTATCGCACCTGGATTGCGACAGACGACTGCGGCAACGCCGATACCTGCTTGCAGATAATCACCTATGTTGATACGACTCCACCGGTTATTTCTTGCCCGGCGGATACTGTATTCAACTGCGTTATCGGTAATTCAGGTACCGCGACGGCCACAGATAATTGTGACTCCAATCCGAGCGTCTCGTTCACAGACGACACGACTTCTGCTCGTTGCCCGCTCAGTATTACCCGTACCTGGGTAGCCGTTGATTGCTCTGGCAACGCTGACACATGCGTGCAATCAATAACCGTTCAGGATATTGAAGCTCCGGTAATTTCATGCCCGGCTGACACCGTATTCAACTGCGTCATGGGTAACGCCGGGGTCGCGACCGCAACTGATAATTGCGATCCCAACCCAACCATTACTTCAAGCGATTCGGTTGTCACTGGCGTTTGCGCAGGAGACAGCACAATCTATCGCACCTGGATTGCCACAGACACCTGTGGCAACAAAGACACCTGCTTGCAGGTAATTACCTATGTCGACACAACCCCTCCGGTGATTTCCTGTCCGGCGGATACAGTATTCAATTGTGTTATGGGTAACGCCGGCATTGCGACCGCAACGGATAATTGTGACTCCAATCCGAGCGTTTCATTCACAGACGACACAACTTCAGCTCGTTGCCCGCTCAGCATTACCCGTACCTGGGTAGCCTTAGATTGCTCTGGCAACGCTGACACGTGTGTGCAGTTAATTACCGTTCAGGATATTGAAGCTCCGGTGATTTCATGCCCGTCTGATACTACGTTTGAGTGTAACGCAGGTGGTAACGCAGGTGGTAACGCAGGAGTCGCCACGGCGACTGATAACTGCGACCCGAACCCCAATATAACATTTAGTGATGTTAGAACTCCGGGTTCATGCCCAGGCGATACGGTTATTACCCGCACCTGGATCGCCGTTGACACTTGTGGCAACGCGGATACATGTGTGCAGACCATCACTATCACAGACACTACGCCGCCAGTAATTACCTGCCCGGCTGATACAGTGTTTGAATGTGTTATGGGTAACGCCGGTACAGCCACTGCGACCGACGTTTGCGATCCGAATCCTTCTATAACATTCACGGACGCAGTAACTTCGGCGCGTTGCCCGCTCATGATTACTCGAACTTGGGTGGCTACTGATTGCTCTGGCAACGCCGACACCTGTGTACAGTTTATTACCGTCCAGGATACTATCGCTCCTGTAATCACCTGCCCGGCGGACACAGTATTTAGCTGCGACGCTGGAAACGCCGGAATGGCTACCGCAACCGATAATTGCGATCCGAATCCGACAATTACATCGCGGGACGACACGACTTCAACCGTGTGTCCGTTAGTGATCTTGCGTACCTGGTATGCGACTGACACTTGCGGCAATGTTGATTCATGTGTCCAATCGATCACTGTTCAGGACACTACCGCTCCGGTGATTTCATGTCCAGCCAACGTTACATTTGAATGCAACATCGGCGGAAACCCGGGAACAGCGACCGCAACAGATAATTGCGATTCGAACCCCGGTATTACATTCAGTGATTCGGTTGTAACCGGTAATTGCGACGGAGATAGTACGATTCATCGTACGTGGATTGCGACAGACTTCTGTGGAAACGCTGACACCTGCGTACAGATCATTAGCTATACAGATACTACTCCTCCGGTCATTACCTGTCCGGCGGATACAGTGTTTGAGTGCGTGATCGGTAACTCGGGACAGGCGACTGCAACAGATAATTGCGATCCGAATCCGACGATTACTTCATCGGACGACACTACTTCAGCTCGATGTCCACTGATGATCACTCGTACGTGGGTGGCGACAGATTGCTCCGGCAACGCCGACACCTGTGTTCAATTAATCAAGGTTCAGGATACTCTTGCTCCGGTGATAACCTGCCCCGCCGACACTACATTTGAGTGTAATGTGGGTGGCAATTCCGGAGTCGCCACCGCGACTGATAACTGCGATCCAAACCCGACTATTACATCAAGCGATGTTATAACTCCGGGCTCCTGCCCCCAGGATACGGTTATTA
>JACZUZ010000030.1:2467-10774 GCA_022572905.1 Candidatus Zixiibacteriota bacterium
GGATTGCCGTTGACACTTGTGGCAACGCCGATACATGCGTACAGACCATCACCATTCAAGACACCACACCGCCGGTGGTTACATGTCCGGCGGATACAGTGTTTGAATGCGCAATGGGTAACGCGGGTAGCGCGACGGCCACGGACAATTGCGATTCTAATCTTACAATAACATCGTCGGATGACACAACCTCGGCTCGTTGCCCGCTCATGATCACCCGCACCTGGGTGGCCACTGACTGCTCGGGCAATGCCGACACATGTGCACAGCTTATTACGGTTCAGGACACTCTGGCTCCTGTAATCAGTTGCCCGAGCGACACGGTCTTTGAGTGTTCAATGGGTAACGCCGGAACGGCAACCGCCACTGATAATTGTGTTGCGAACCCGACTATTGCGTCGAGCGACGATACAACATCAGCCAGATGTCCGCTCATAATTCTGCGCACCTGGACAGCCACTGATACTTGTGGCAATGTTGATTCATGTGTGCAGACGATTACGGTTCAGGATACAACGGCCCCTGTTATCACTTGCGCCGCAGGCGACACAGTTGAGTGCGACGCCGCGATAGTGTTCACGGCGCCAACGGCCACCGATAATTGCGATTCAGTTGTCATCACGATGCTCGGAACCGACACCACAGCCGGTCCGGGAGATGGTCAGACAACATATACTCGCAGTTGGGTAGCCACAGACTCTTGCGGAAACTCATCCGACACTTGCAGTCAGGCGATTGTTGAAGAGGCTTGCAGAAACCTCTGCACCTTCACTATCGGTGGCTGGGGTTCAGGATGTCCTGGAAGTCAGACCGGCGATATGCTGTCAACCCAGCCCGGATGTATACGCGATCACTACTTTGCGCTGGTCTTCCCGAGCGGAGTGACAATCGGTGATCCGGCCGGTTTTGGTGGAGGCAATCCGAATTTCTACTCTGCTACGTGGACATCGTCTGCGGCGGTCCAGGAATTTCTGCCCGACGGTGGCACACCGAGCTGTTTGACAAATGACGTAACCAACCCGAACGAAACCCCGGCCGGTATTCTGGCCAGCCAGGTTCTGGCGCTAACCCTCAATCGTGAGTACTCCTGCGCCGGAATATTTGACAGCGTCAATATTGGTAGCGGATGCTACGGAAGCGAAATCATTCCGGATACCTGTGGTAAATTCGCGGGAATTACAGTTGACAGCTTCCTGGTTATCGCCAATAAGGTAGTCGGCGGCAAGAAAAACGCTCTGAATAGCTGGCACGCCAGTATTTCGGATGTGAATTTCACCGCCACATGTTTGAACGAGCTACATCACGCATGCGATCCGTTCTCGCTTCTGACTATCTTCGGCAGTCTGGATTCATATGATTCGATTCCATCCCGCAGCACAGATTCGGCGGCCAAGGTCCTTGGCGACAAAGTCCTGCCAACTGAGTTCTCCCTCAGCCAGAACTATCCGAATCCGTTTAACCCTGCGTCGAAGATTCTCTTCGGGCTTCCTGAGGCCTCTTATGTAAGTCTGGAAATCTTCAATATCATGGGTCAGCGAGTTGAGACACTGGTCAATGATCAACTTGAAGCCGGATACCACACAGTACAATGGAATGCATCAGCGTATTCGAGTGGTGTTTACTTCTACCGGATCAAAGCTGGCGCATTCACTGAAACTAAGAAGATGATGCTGCTTAAGTAGAATCTTCCTTAGAGAGTACTTTTAAAAAGGCCCGTTGAGCTCTTGCTCAGCGGGCCTCTTCTTATCTATTCTCTTTTGCCACAGTACCCAACCATATCATTATTCCTGGATCTGTTGACCCAGTCCTCGACTGAGTCCCGGATCCCGGTTCATTTCGGATGAGAGAATTTTGTTTACCATGAGAAAAAATTATTGTAGTCAGTCAAACTGCAGGTTTGGCCGTCCCGTAGAGTTGAGCGCCGAAACATGATCTGCTGAACTGCTTGTAGAGCAGATAATATGGTTTCAACTAGACGAGTTTCGAAATTTTTGTGGTGGTGGGGAGTCCGAAATAAAGGCAGCCGCGGCTGTCGTCATTTTTGTGAAGCGCCGTCAAACTTAGCTATTGGACTCAACTCTCAATTTCCGCTTAATTCCAACCTTAGCCATTTTCGATGTAAGAGTTGAAGGAGGCACGCCAAGTAAAAACGCGGCGCCATTTTTCCCAGAGATTTTTCCGTCAACAAGGTCAAGAGCCTCCAAAATCATTTCTCGTTCAATGTTTAGTAGATCGGAGTAGTTGTTTGCTAATACCGCCGTGCCTTCATGAGCGCTAGAGTCAATTTGAACTGTTTCAATCGTAGATGACAGTTTAGGCAGTTCAAGTTTCAAGGACGAACCGCGTGAGATTATAACCGCGCGCTCGATTACATTCTGTAACTCGCGGATATTTCCGGGCCAGCCGTATTCCTGCAATTGCTTAATATGCTTTTTCTTAAATCTCATTTCCGGAAAACCATTTCGGACACAAGTAAGGCTCAGGAATCTATTTGCAAGAAGAGGAATATCCTCTTTACGAGAACGCAATGGCGGAGCGACAATAGGAAAGACGCTCAGTCGAAAATACAAATCCTGTCGAAATTTTCCGGTTGTGATCTCTTTTTCCAAGTCCCGATTGGTTGCGGCTATAATTCGCACATCGGTCTGGCGAGACTTTTCATCGCCTACTCTTTCGAAAGTACCCTCCTGAAGAGTTCGTAACAGTTTGCTTTGCAATTCAACCGGGATCTCCCCCACTTCATCAAGAAAGAGCGTACCTTTGTCAGCCAGTTCAAATCTACCAACGCGGTCTTTGATAGCTCCGGTAAATGCGCCTTTGACATGGCCGAAAAATTCGCTTTCAAATAGCTCGCGGGGAATTGACGCGCAGTTCACTCTAATAAGCGGATTATCCTTGCGTGGACTCAATTCATGTATGCGGCGGGCAATTAATTCTTTACCCGTTCCTGATTCGCCCTGAATGAGAACCGAAGTATCCGTTGATGCGACAAGCTCCACTTGTCGAAGAATCTTTTGCAACACGGCGCTGTTCCCAACAATTTCTCCCTGCATGCTAACTGAGGAAATTTCATCACGAAGATATTCGTTTTCCTGCTCCAACAGGTCTTTCAGGCGCGCGATTTCCTCGAACGCGCGAGCGTTGGCGATCGATGCGGCGGCGTTGTCCGCAAAAGTTCGCAATGACGACAAATCAAAGGTGTTAAGTTCGATACGACTAAAAATTGCTATCACACCAAGAATTTCGCCACGAAACAAAAGCGGTTGCCCCGCGAAACTGGTGATTCCTTCTGCTAAGGCCCATGCAGGATCTTTTAACCACTGAGGCGAATCTTCAATACAAGTCAGAAGCGCCGGCTCACCAGTGGCGCCTATCCTTCCCACTTTCCGAACGCCAAGCGGAAAGCGACGATAAACGCCATCTGTGCGGTTCCAACGAATTGATTGATTTGCAACAGACGTGCCTTCACTGGCTACCAGGTGAAGGCACATGGATTGATCCGGACACTCTTTCCGCATTGGGCAACTGTTACAAATATCTCCGGGTTCCTTCAGCCAGATTCGAGCGAGGGCTACCCCGTCTTCCTCAGCCAATCCCTGAACAATCGTATCAAGCGCGACACCAAGCGACCTCTCATTGGAAACGGTCATCGCGATCCGTTGTAGTCTTGCTGAATCCATATTTCAATATACACGAAATTTCGGGAGTAAAACACGAAATTTCGAGATTTCACCAAATTTCGCGACATTTCCAACGTGTGGATACCTCCGCGCAATACAATACCTCATAACAGGTTATGTCGATTTTACGACTTTGGCGCCGAATTTGACATCCTTCAATATCGGAGGAGCAATTCGAAAATTAATCCAAATGAGAAAGAAAAGAAGAATCAAAGTGGAAGAGAAAACCAAAGAAAGCTGTGGAGGAAAAAGCGCAATGAAAACCGTGAAGGCGGTGTAGCAATGACTCGGTCTTTGAGAATTTTTGAGAACAAACTAAATCTAAACAGAAAAAGGAAACCAAAATGACTTTTCAAAAGAAAACCCAACAAGTAAGCCTGACGGCACTTCTGGCCTTCATTCTCGTCGGCCTGTCTATTAACCATGGCGAGGCGCAACTTCCCGATCCGGGAATGACAATAGACAATGAGAGAACCGCACTTGTCATAACTGATCCGCAGAACGATTTTCTCAGCCCCGATGGCGTCACTTGGGCTATGGTTGGCAAGAATGTCACCGACAACAACACTGTCGAAAATATTGAAAGACTTTTCAAGGCGGCCAAATCCGCTGGAATACCGGTATTCATTTCACCTCACTACTATTTCCCTACTGATCATGGTTGGAAATTTGAAGGGGTCCTGGAAACAGTGATGCACAATATCGGAATGTTTGACCGGGCGGGATCGCTTAATCTCGAAAAATTCAACGGCTCAGGAGCCGACTGGCTCGAGCGTTACAAGAAGTATATCGAAGACGGTGAAACTATTGTTGTCAGTCCGCATAAGGTGTATGGACCAGAAACCAACGATTTGGTTTTGCAACTTCGCAAGCGCGGAATTGACAAAGTCATTCTCGGGGGAATGTCCGCAAATTTGTGTACGGAGTCGCACATGCGCGAATTGATTGAACAGGGCTTTGAAGTTGCGGTAGTGTCGGATGCCACTGCTGCCGCCCAAATTCCCGATGGTGATGGATATGCGGCCGCTATGATAAATTTTCGCTTCATCGCCAACACGGTGTGGACTACTGATGTCGCTGTAAAGAATATCCGCAGTAGCGCTACTTTCGGAAAAGTAGATATTAAGTCTATTGAGATAGACGGTCTGGACATTTCTTATCGCGAGGCAGGTTCACGGGAAAATCCGACTATTCTGTTGTTGCATGGATTCCCAACTTCCTCGCACATGTTCCGTGACCTCATTCCGGCTCTCGCCGACAGCTATCATCTGATTGCTCCCGATTACCCCGGTTTTGGCGGAAGCTCTATGCCGTCTGTCGATGAATTCGAGTATACGTTTGATCAATTTGCTAAAATCATCGGTGAACTTACCGAACGACTCGGTCTAAACGAATACAGTCTTTATGTAATGGACTATGGCGCTCCGGTAGGGTTTCGTCTGGCCGAGAAATATCCGGAAAGGGTTCAGGCCCTCATAGTCCAAAATGGAAACGCATATGACGAAGGGTTGCTTGAATTCTGGAATCCGATCAAAGCGTTCTGGGCGGACAGGTCCGAAAAAAACGCGGACGCTTTGCTAGGATTGTTTACGCTGGATGCAACGAAATGGCAATATCTTACAGGCGTTCGTGACTCTAGCGCCATTAGCCCGGAGACATGGGAGCATGTTCAGCCACTCCTTGATAGACCCGGTAACAATGAAATCCAATTGGCGTTGTTCTTCGACTATGGAAGCAATCCGCCGCTTTATCCAAAGTGGCAGAAATATTTCCGAAAGAACCAACCACCGACACTCATCGTTTGGGGCAAGAATGACCCTATCTTCCCGGCTGAAGGAGCGTATCCTTACAAACGCGATTTGAAAAACATTGAGTTCCATATTCTCGACACCGGTCACTTCGCTCTCGAAGAAGATGGTGAAAAGATCGCCGAGCTGATGCGCGATTTTCTGGATCGTAAAGTAGACCGTAGTGCAACTGCAACTTATGGTCAAAAATAGCTGGTAAGTCAGGCCGCCCCTTTGCAAGGGCGGTCTGACCAATCATTACACAGATAACTACTAAAACACAAACTAGAAAGAAGGAAATACAAAATGAAAAATCTAACACAAAACATCGGACCACTGCCAATAAGGATCATGTTTGGCATAGCGTTTATCTACTACGGAATCCCAAAATTGTTTGATCCGCAGACGCACGAATTTATCACCGGAATGCTCACTCAAATTGGCGTACCGGCGCCTGATTTCATGACTTACGTTGTTGGAGCAGTAGAAACACTTGGCGGGCTCTCTTTGATCGTCGGCGTATTCACTCCATTTGCCAGCGCTGCGCTAATACCTGTGATGCTGGTGGCTCTGTTCAACGTCCATATATCCCAAGGATTCAGCTTCATGCACATCATCAGTATGACCGAAGCTGGACCGCAATTTGGCGTCCCTGGATATGAAGTAAACCTCATCTACATCGCCGGGCTTTTTACTCTAATTCTTGTCGGCGCCGGGAAATATTCATTGGACAACATAATAACCTTACGACTTGCAAGAACTAAATCGGCTCAGTGAGTTAGCTTCACTATACTGGAGAGGAGAAACAAGAAATGATAATAAAAATAGTTCCCCCGTTTACAGCCGAAACCGCGGCGCTGAAAGTGAAAAAGGCGGAAGACGCCTGGAACTCTCGCAACCCGGAACTGATAGCGATGGCATATTCAGAAAACTCCCAATGGCGAAATCGTAATGAGTTCTTCGTAGGTAGAGATGCAATTATAGAGTTTCTCAAGCGAAAGTGGACAAAGGAACTTGATTACAAGCTTATGAAGGAATTATGGGCGTTTACGGAAGACCGCATTTCGGTTCGATTCGAATACGAATGGCGAGACGCTGAAACGGATCAATGGTTTCGCACTCACGGCAACGAGCACTGGGAATTCGACGCTGACGGCCTGTTGCGTCGTCGCGACATGAGCGCGAACGATATTCCCATAAACGAAAACGAACGAAGGATTTGACAAGAGTACTATCATGAGTAACATAACGGCGAAACAGGAAAACCTGTCACGAACCTACGACTCGTGAAAAAGCGAAGAATGAAGTACAATGTTATAGCCGGATATTGTAACAAATTAAATAGTGAGAATATAAAATGGCTTCTACAAACAATAATACTTTTGACGCTATTATTATCGGCTCGGGCCAGGGAGGAAAACCTCTCGCCGTCGATCTGGCTAACGCCGGATGGCGAACAGCGCTTATAGAGCGTGACCATCTGGGAGGCTCATGTGTAAATGTTGGCTGTACGCCTACAAAGACGATGGTGGCCAGCGCCCGGGTGGCATACTTGGCGAGGCGAGGCGCTGAGTACGGAGTGGATGCGCCCAATATTCAGATCAATATGCCGAAAATCCGAGAACGCAAACAGAGCATGGTCGATAGCTTTCGTCTTGGCAGCGAAGGCTTGGTGGAGCGGACGGATAATCTTACTCTCTATCGCGGCGAAGCGCAATTTACCGCTCCGAAAGAACTTGAGATATCACTTAAAGGCGGTGAAACAGTAAGGTTGAAAGCCGAAAAAATATTTATTAATGTGGGCGCTCGGCCACATCACCCTGCTATAGGCGGACTGGACGATGTTCCCTTCTTGGACTCATCCTCAATCATGGAGCTCGGCGAAATACCGGAACATCTAATTGTACTGGGTGGTGGCTATATCGGATTGGAATTTGGTCAGATGTTTCGCCGCTTTGGAAGCAGGGTGACTATCGTTCAGCGCGGCTCTCAGTTATTGGCACGTGAAGACTCCGACGTTGCCGACGGAATGCTCAAGATATTTACAGAGGACGACATTGATGTTCTGCTGAACTCAACTGTAACGCTAATCGCGCGGGCGTCCAGAAACCAGGTCGAAGTAACGATTAAATCCTCAGACAACTCACAGACACTTGTTGGGTCACACCTATTGTTGGCTACCGGCAGAGTTCCAAATTCTGATTCACTGAATCTCGACGCCGCCGGAATCGAGACGGACAAACGTGGATTTATTCGCTCAAACCATAGACTCGAAACCAACATCGAAAATGTGTATGTACTCGGGGACGTCAAGGGAGGTCCGGCCTTTACCCATATTTCCTATGATGATTACCGGATTTTGAAAACAAATCTGCTACAAAGCGGCGACGCAACAATTGAAGGACGTCTTGTCCCTTATACGGTCTTTACCGATCCCCAAATGGGACGCGTGGGCCTGAGCGAAGATGAAGCGAAGGCGCAGGGTTACAATTTTGAGGTGGCCAAACTTCCAATGGCTCACGTGGCGCGTGCGCTGGAAATGGGCGAGACACGCGGATTCATGAAGGCAATCGTTGATGTCGAAACCAAACAGATTCTCGGCTGCGCTATTTTGGGAATTGAAGGCGGTGAAATTATGAACATGTTGCATATCGCTATGATGGGCAAGCTACCTTACGCAACTCTGAGAGACACAGCGTTTGCGCATCCAACGCTTGGCGAATCTCTGAACAATTTGTTCATGACGCTCGGCCCTCACTAGCGTGACGCGGCGAACGACATACCTCTGACCCTATCTGAGCGCCAATAAACTATGTGCTCCTTTTGACCAGTAGGCCAAA
>JACZUZ010000403.1 GCA_022572905.1 Candidatus Zixiibacteriota bacterium
TCACCTATTTTTACATTATCGCCAACAAATCCCCACTCACCGATTACGGTCGATTCGCCGATTGACGCGCTCTTTGAAATTACTGTTGAACTCATCTTGATTCTTAGTTGAAGCCTATGCTTTTATTTCAACCGGCGCTCCGCCCTGCCCCAGTGAGCGTTGGGCGGCATCCAGCGCTCTTAGCGTTATAAGTCCGGCGCGACCATCACTCCTGGGTTTTTCGCGTGTTTCAATGCATTTTAAGAAGTGCGTGCATTCGGCCGCCAGTGGCTCTCCACCCGGAATCCTTGGAATTACAATATCTCCGCTTCGGATCGACATATATTCCCCATAGGTGTCATAGTCCAGATTACGGTCGGCGCCTTTGTCATAGATTCTTATTTTCTCGGTGGCCTCGGTGTCGTCAAAGACTACCATTTTCTTTGAGCCAACTATTGTTACTTTGCGTTCTTTATGCGGATCAAGCCAGCTGACGTGTATATGCGCGATAATTCCGTCACCAAACTCCAGTGTAGTGAAAACCACATCCTCAATGCCATCTTGCAAATAGGCGGCTCCGGTCGACGAAGCGCGTACCAGCGGCGCGTCGAGTAAATAGAGAATAATAGAGATGTCATGCGGTGCGAATGACCACCATGAATTCTCGATTGAGCGCACCTTACCGAGATTAACTCTGCTGGAATAAATATAACGAATATCTCCCAGCTCGCCGGACTTGATCAGGTCCTTGAGATAAAGTGTGGCCGGATGATAAACCATGATATGTCCGACCATCAGGATTCGATCCAGCTCTTCGGATTCCTTTAGCAATTTCTCTCCGTCTGATACCGAAAGGGCCAGCGGCTTTTCAACCAGCACATCCTTGCCGTTTTTCATCGCCTTGGATGCGAGTTCATAATGAGAACTGGGCGGAGTTGCGATTACAACAGCTTTGATATCATCATTTTCGAGAATGTCTTCAGGCCGCTGAGTTGTTATTAGACCGGGATAAGTATGTTCCGCGGCCGATGTTCTCTTGCTGTCCAAATCACAAGCCATAGTCAAATTCGAGCCGGCCAGATTTCGCATTGTTCGCAGCAGGTTTCTCCCCCACCCGCCTATGCCTATTATGCCAATATTTTCCATGTCTGTCCGGAAATCCTTCCAGCTCCTGCGATATGAATTGTTCTAAAATTGGAGATCAGACGATAGAAACGCCTGGTGATCTTTCGAATATGGGTTGGGGAATATCGACGGCGCTTCAACAAGCTTAGCGGTCTTTTTTCCTCCCCGGTATCATACTTGATACTGTGTTGAAAAAAAAGGTCGCCCTGCGAAAATCCTCCGGGTTCCGCACATGCAGTAACCTCAGATATTCCAGAAACAGAGCCAGCATGACCGCCAGAACAATTGACACACCGAATGTCCCGGCCACAATCAATGTTCTCTGCGGCCAATAGCGTATTTCAGGAGGTGTCGCACGGTCCACTATCGAGAGAACGGGAGCCATATTTTTCTCTTGTATCCGGGCTTCATCAAGCCTGAGCGCAAGATTCTCGTAGAGCTTTTCGGCGACCCGAATTGTCGTGATCAGTTCCGCCAGAGCCACTGACAATCTGGGAGCGTCTGAAACGGGTAGAGAAAAATACGAGGTGTCCGCGGTTCCTGTTTCAAGTTCAGAGACTTTTCTCTTGAGTTCATTAACTCTGACAGTCAGTTCGACAACATCGGGATGAGAGTTGGATAGGAAGCGAGCTTTCACACTCAAATCAACTTCCGCCAGCGCCAGTTGCGACTTAAGCTGAGAGGCTGTTTCAATTACCAGTGTAATCTGTCGATCAAGGTCTATGGTCCTATTCTTCTCTTGAAAGCGCCTTAGTAACTCCCGCGCAGAATCAAGCTCGCTCTTGGCCTCACCAATTCTATCCTCGAGGAATTTTCGAGTTTGCGCAGTTCGAGTCACAAAGATTTCAGAATTTATTTCGTCAAGGGCGACAATCATCCCATTAACAATAGCGGCGGCCAATTGCGGATTTTCGTCTGAAAAACGAATTTCTATAAGTCCTTCATCGGTCACTAAATGATCTGTGTTATCATCCAGCTCCAAAAGCGCTTCCTGACGAGATGAAGCCTCATAGTGAATAATAAGCCCGAAAGAATCCAATATTCTATTGGCAAGATTCCGACTTCTCAGTATGCGAACGTATACATCCGAGGGAGTAGCCATAACCGGCAAATTCAATCCGGCGGTAATCGACGCCCAATCCGCCATAGCGCCACCGTCGCCGTATACTACGAATCTGTTTTCCTTGGGAGGCAAGAGCAGAGCGGAGGCGCGGTATTTTTCGGGTAGTACGAACGAGATTATCACAGCGAGAAGAGTCGCCAGAGCCACAAAGCTCAGTACAAACTTGCGTCTTAACGCAATCGCCTCCAAAACTCGCCACAGATTCGAGCCGCCATCCGAAATATCGGAACTGGGGAAATTATTTATTTGTTCAAGACCCATTTGAGGTTGTACTTCACTGTCTGGTTTTTCGGTTAAGCTCATTGGCTGACCTGATCAATTGCGAAGACGCTCAACGCTATCCCGGCTCCGACAAGCGCCACATCGCGAAGCGTTCTCAAAGTAGAGTTACCGTGTTCCTTTTGCGCTATCACAATAATATCTCCGTCAAGAGCATGCTTCGTTGAATTGTATGGTAGG
>JACZUZ010000031.1 GCA_022572905.1 Candidatus Zixiibacteriota bacterium
GGAACATACGATGACATCCGCGCAGTCTGGGACTATCTCGTGAATACTCGCAAAATTCCTCCTTACGAAATAATTCTCTTCGGCAGGTCCCTCGGAGCGGCCGTGGCGTCGAAAATAGCGACGGAGATTTCACCCCGCGCGCTTATACTTGAGTCTCCTATCAGTTCAATCCCGGACTTGGGCGCGCAGATTTATCCTTTCCTTCCGGTCAGGCTTTTGGCCAGATTCGAATACAACACAGCGAAACATGTCGGAAATGTTTCCTGCCCGACTCTGGTTATTCACAGTCGCGATGACGAAATCGCGCCGTTCTCAGGCGGCCGGAAAGTTTTCGAAGCAACCGCGAATCCGGCCGGATTTTTGGAAATTAGCGGCGGTCACAACGACGGTTTTCTCGTTTCGGGGGAAAAATACCGAAAAGGCCTGGATAAATTTATTACAGATGTTTTAAAGTAGCGAGGACTTGCTCATGACCCCGGGAGACGCAAACGATGACGGCAACAATATCGATTGGAGCAGAGCGTCCGTCGATTATGCCCGATTCAGACCCGGATTTCCGCCTAGTTTCTTCGAGCGATTAGAGGAATTTGGCATTGGCCAACGTTGTGTGAGAGGCAAAAGCGGCCAGCTAAGTCAACGAATTCTCGATCTTGGAACCGGAACAGGCGCCCTTGCGCGTGAATTTGCCAGGCGCGGGCTCGAAGTTACTGGCGTTGATATCGCTGAGGGTCAAATTGAACAAGCCCGAAATCTTGCTCGCGCAGAAAATCTGGAAATTGATTTCATCTGCGCTCCGGCTGAGAAAACCGGATTGCCTGACAGCTCTTTCGATATCGTCAGCGCTGGCCAGTGCTGGCAGTACTTCGATAAGCGACTAATCGCCGCAGAGATAAAAAGGATGTTGACCGATGACGGCAAGCTCCTGATATGCCATTTCTGTTGGTTACCGCGTCAGGATAGGGTAGCCCGAAAAACCGAGGAGCTGATTATTCGATTCAATCCTCAGTGGAGCGCAGGGGATTGGGATGGCGAACCGCCGGTGTTTCCAGATGATACCACGGCCAATTTCAAATTGATGGGGAAATTTGTCTACGACGAAGAGATTCCCTTCACCCGGGAAAGCTGGCGAGGGCGCATCAGGGCCTGCCGGGGAGTGGCTGTCACCCTGCCGCCCGACAAGGCCTTGGAATTCGACTCCGAACACACAAGACTCCTTGAAAAAATTGCTGACACTGAATTCACTGTTCTTCATCGTATCGACGCCCATATCCTCGAATTCAAAAAATCCTGAAATTAAATATCTTCCGGCGAAAATTCTTTCTTGTCTGGGAAGCGCTCTGGTGTATATTGAGGCGTACAATTCGGTTTTCCTCGCCAGTGACCATTTGAGAGTACATTTCCTCCGCGCTTTTTGAACCTCACGTGAGATAAGGTCGATAACACTAAGATTGAAGTGATCCCCATGCGGTTTAGACGTCGATAAATAGGGAAGGATTTAACGCATATGTCAAAGGTTAGCTTAGTTAGACTAGCAAGTAAAGACTCCCTCTGGATAGTTCTGGCTCTCTTCATGACAGCTTTACTGTCATCCTCAGATTCACTTAGCAAGACCCGTCAGGCCGGACAATCTCAAATAGTATTCATTGCCGCGTCACCGCTGGTGGTCCAGGGAAGACTAAGCGAAACGGTCGGGTTGAAAGTCCGACTCAATCAGATTGAAGTCGCGGCCATAGAGAACGCTGATGTAGTCTTCATGCCGTTTCCCATTAGCGAAGATGAATCTTTGCCACTTGAGCTTGAGCGCTTTGATGTCGTCACACCCTCGACAAAATTTCTGATCGCTTCCGCAACTGGCGCTGTTGAAATTCCCGCCCCGAAATTGACCCTCCTGCGGGGCAAAATCGAGGGCCAGCCGAATTCACGCGTGTTTCTGTCTCTGCGCGCGAGTGGAGGAGGGAACGGATATGTCACCCTCGAAAACGGTCAGACATATTTGATATCATCGCCTCCGAGAAACACCGCAGAACTCTCGACTGATGAATTAGTTGTGACCAAATTGAATGACAACCGTTTCGGAGAACTTCCCGAGGGAGTCGATTTTTGCGGTGTCACACCAGACGGATTCTTGAACCAATCGCTTCCGCTGGCGCCGACTGGGGGTTCGCAGAATTCCGGAGCCCAAGGCGCCCTTACCTATAGGGGTGTCAAAACGGCCTTCGTCGCAGTGGATGGAGATCAGGCCTATGCCCAGATGTTCTCAGACAGCATGGCCGCCGCGGCCTATGTGGTCGAGCTTATCGCGGGCGCAAGCGCCATATTCGAGCGCGACGTGAACATGCGCTTGAAGCTCACTCAAGTACGGCTCTATTCGGGAGGGGGAGAGCCGTTTCCCAGTGACGATGTTTTTCTGTTCCGCGATTGGTGGGTCAATAACGAAGACACTACCGGGCTGAATTATGTACACCTCTTCTCGGGTCGCCGCGATCTTCCTTTCGGAGGTATAGCGTTTGTCACCGCCGCTTGTAGCGACTTTTCGTATGGCATAAGCGGTTATTTGAACGGCGCATTCACCAGCCCGCTCGAGAACTTCAGCCTCAACAACTGGGATCTGACCGTTATGCTGCATGAAATGGGCCATAACAGTGGAACACTTCATACCCATGACGGCTTCACGCCGACAATTGACAGTTGCGGAAAAGGTGTTCCATCGCGCGGTACGATAATGAGTTATTGCCATATCCACACCGGATACCTGACTAATATTGATGTGCGCTTTCACAGCCGCGTCCAGAATACAATCGTAACATCCATCGAAAGCGCAGGATGCGTCATCTATGACTGTAACAACAATGGAATTGATGATTCCATTGATATAGTCAATACAACCAGCTTCGATGTAAATTCCAACGGCGTGCCGGACGAATGCGAGGACTGCAATGGCAATGACACGCTTGACACCGAAGACATCTCAAGTTTCTCAAGCTTGGATGTAAACGGTAACGGAATCCCCGACGAATGCGAGGCCGATTGCAATGGCAACGGTATCCCCGATGAATTCGAAATTGACACGACAGTTATCCCCGCCATTAACGACCTCAACGGAAATTTGGTTTTAGACGAATGCGAGCCGGATTGCAATGGCAACAGCATTCCCGATTTTTCAGAAATAGCGTCGGGAGCGGTTAAAGATGATGACCGTGATAATATCCCCGACGAATGTCAGGATTGCGACGCAAATGGTGTCGCGGATTGGATTGACATGGAAGGGCAGAACAATATTTTTGTCGCTGATTTAGTGGCAGGTGGCAACCTGATTCGTCAATATCATGCCCGAAGCGGTTGGCCTGTGGAGCAACATGCGATTACCGGCGAACCTTACGATGTCACGTTTGGCCCGGACAATCGCTTGTATGTGGCTGATTTCTTCGGGGGAAGAATACTCCAAATAGACCCGGATATGGGAACAACTGTTGAGTTTGTGCCGGCGGCGGGAGGCGTGACGAATCCCTCGGCTTTGGTTTTCGGCGCCGACGGTCATCTGTATGTCGCTGATTTTCAACTTGGTAGTGTGCAAAAATTCGATGGCTCAACAGGCGCTGACCTCGGTGTTTTTGCGCCAGCAGTCGGTGGACTTGTTGGCCCCATGGGTCTTGTTTTCGGGCCAGGTGGAAATTTGTACGTCAACGGATTAAACAATAATGTCAATGAATATGACGGGTCCACTGGTACGTTGGTGGGTACATTCATCTCCGCGGGTGATGGTGGTCTAAGTGGCCCCCGCGGGATGGTTTTCCTGGCGAGCGGAAATCTTGTAGTGGCCAGCTATAACACTAATCAACTATTGGAATACGATGGGTCCACTGGAGCGTTCGTAAAAGTTTTTAGCGACGAGCAGGATTTGGATCAGCCTTGGGGAGTGAAGATTGGTCCCAATGGGAATATCTTCGTTGCGCGCGGTGGTTCGGTTCCGCGGGTGCTGGAGTATGTTCCCGAAGGTCGCTATCATCGCTACTATATTCGCAATAATATTGACATGGAATCCCCCACCGGCCTTGCTTTCCGTCCCCAATCGCAGTTCGACTGTAACGGCAACGGCGTTCTCGATATTTGTGACGTTTCAAACGGACTTACCGACGAATGTCTACCCGGATGTTGTTCTGTGGCTGGTGACGCTGACAACAGCGGCGACGTTACCGTTGCAGACGCGATATTCATTATCAAGTATATTTTCCAGGACGGTGACGCTCCGCCATGTCTTGATCAGGCGGACTCGGATGGCAGTGACGGGAATGATATCAGCGACGCTACGTTTTTAGTAAAGTATATTTTCCAAGAAGGCTCTGATCCGATCTGTGGAACAACCGGAACATGATTTGAGGAGAGTTGTTTTCTGATGAGTTCAAAGTCGAATTTCTCGCGCGCCTATCCAATAATTGTCGCTCTGGCAATGTGTTTTACATATGGAATTTCGAGCGCAACTGACTACAAAAGAATGATCATGCTTGATATTCCGGAATCGAAAGCCATTGAACAATTTGGCGAAGTCCCCGGATCGCTGCTGTCTGAAGAGGAATTAGCGGCGATGTCGTCGTTTACTTTCACTGCCGACACATTAAAACTTCTGGCCATACTTGTCGAATGGAATGACCGCCCGGGAACGTATCCCAAAGAATATTTCGACACATTACTGTTTTCCGAGGGTGTTCTGCCAAATGGGTCGTTGCGAGAATATTACGAAGAAGTTTCCTATGGTAAACTAATCATTGTTGGAGAGGTTGTCGGATGGATTAACGCTGGAACGTACAATTCGTTTTTTCAATTCGCTAATCTCTTCACCTCTCTGGACCCCATGATTGATTACACCCAATTCGACGCCGACAATGATGGCAATGTCGATGCGGCGGTGTTCATTCGCTCCGGCAATGGAGAAGAGGATTCGCAGAATCCGAATGATATCTGGTCTTACGCCAATGTCTGGCCGCTTGGCTCCGGCCCCGGTCCTTTCGATGGCGGAATGCGTGTACCGCGCTGGAATACATCGCCTGAAACAAAGCCATTGAGGAATCCTGCGAATCCCACATTATTCCTCGGATCAGACACAATAAATGGCATCAGAGTTTACGCGCATGAACTTGGACATAATCTAGGGCTGCCCGACCTGTATGACTATGACGCAAAGCTCGACCTTGATACTTACATAAACGAGGGAGACGCCAATGACCATCCACTGGTCGACTGGTGCGTTATGGGCTACTACGGTTACGGATATTTGTCAATCGGGTCAGAACTACCGTCCCATTATTGCGGCTGGAGCAAGAAAGAACTCGGCTGGATTGAGCCTATTGAACTTGTTGGAACAAATAGCAATGTCTGCATCTACAATATTGAAACCCGCAATGACAGCGCCCTCTATAAAATTCCGATCAACCCCGCCGGGGGAGAGTATTTTCTATTGGAATACCGCAACCCGAATTCTGGCGCGAAATTTGATCGTCTTGATTCGGACTTCAGTGTCTATTTCTTTCCGGATTTGTCTTTTGGCGGCGATCCTCTCGACCGTGGCCTGATAATTACGCACATTGACGACTCTGTTGATTTAAGCTGGCCGCGCAACAATGGGTTCCCAGAGTTTTCTCACTACACAGTGGCGGTCGAAGATGCGGGTTACAACTCCGCGATGGACGCTTTTTCCAATCCCGAAGGCCACGTAACTGATAGCGCTCAGTGGTGGTATCCTTTTGAAACGCGCAGGGGCGCGGCGTTTTCCAGCGATGTAGCCGGGCAAAATGTGTTCGGTCCCGCAACAACTCCCAGTAGCGACGGATATTTCGCCGCCAGTGGTATGATTGTGCGCGTGGACTCGATTGTGGGAGACAAGCTCTATGCGTATGTGGAAAATCCCGGTCTGGCCTCTGGCGATTCGGATGGAGATGGAATAAATGATGTCTTGGATAATTGTGTAAACGATCCCAACGAAGCGCAAGCTGACAGCGACGGCGACGGAGTTGGCGACGTTTGTGACGCTTGCCCCGGTTCGGACGATAGCATAGACAGCGATTCAGATGGCGTGCCTGATGGGTGCGATAATTGCGCGGGATTTGATGATAATATAGACGCGGATTCTGATAACATAGCCAACGGTTGCGACAACTGCCTGAATGTCGCCAACAACGCTCAAATCGACACCGACAACGACACTGTAGGCGACGCCTGCGATAACTGCATAAACACACCTGGGCTTGATCAAACAAATTCCGACGGCGACGCGCTCGGTGATATATGTGACAATTGTCCGACAGTGAATAATCTGAATCAAGCCGATACGGACTCGGACGGTGTGGGTGATGTTTGCGATAATTGCCCAAATTTTCCGAATCCGGATCAGATAGATTCCGACAATGATGGCGTTGGCGACGCTTGCGATTGTTGCTCGGTCGCCGGGGATGTCGATGGGGGAAGTGAAGTCGATATTGGAGACGCGATCTTTATTGTGAAGTATATTTTCCAGGACGGAAACGCCCCGCCATGTCTCGACCAGGCTGACGCTGATGGAAACAATTCAAACGACATCGGCGACGCGATATTTATTGTGAAGTACATTTTCCAGGACGGCGCTGATCCTGTTTGCGGAACGACCGGGCAATAATGCGCGCGATGTAATGGCATTGTGTGGCGCATCTACGGTCATACTGAGGAGCCTTTGGCGACGAAGTATCTGACAACGACTAATCTGATAACGAATTAGCGCCAATGTTGTTGCTAGATTCTTCGGCAAGCTCGGAATGACATGAACTCTTGGTAGGACGCCCACCTTTCAGGTGGGTTTCTTCATATCGGACATACTAATTCCTACTGCAAGCGGTGAGGCTTCCGAGCGTGACCGATTTGCGCTTGACAATCCGCGCCAGCGCTCCTTAAATGCCGAGGAAGCAGGGCCATCCGCCTGCTTCGAGTTTTCTTGCTGGGGTAGCTCAGCTGGTTAGAGCGCCGGTCTGTGGAACCGGAGGTCGACGGTTCAATCCCGTCCCCCAGTATTTTTTCACCTGAATAATTTTATCCGTACTCCGGAATTGGTAGTAGGTCGGTGTTCCGAACGAGTGTAAACGAGTGAGAAACCCGACAAACCTCTACATCCCACAGCAAGCTGTGGGCCACCGGCAATTCTTTAGTGCGGGGCAGATGTCCACATCTGCCCATTGTATCTACACCCACAATATCCCACAGCAAGCTATCGGCCACCTTTCAATTTCGTAGCGCCGTGATCACAGATCGCATCCACACCAGAGACCATATCGGATAATGTTTTATTCCGGCGATATTAAGTCTTCGTAGGTCAAGACCCTTGGAGCAATGCAATTGGGCCTGTGGTCTTGACTATTATCTTTTTTGCAATCAGAGAGAAAAAGTCAAGACCGAAACGCTCTTGACCTACTGTTACTCAATCCGCCGCATCCGGAGCGCGATATTAAGTGGCAAGATTGCGGCGCGAGTTCTATACTCATTGTCGCGTCGTCTGCCCAAACGGCGAGCCATTGATGAAATCATGTGGATTAGAGAATGAGCGAGAAGAAAAAGAAAGATAAAGTCAGAAAAGTCAGGCCCGAGCTGTTAAAGGGCTTTCGAGACACGTCCCCTCCTCAACAGGCCGCCAGACAGGCAATGCTCTATACTATTGGCGAAACTCTGGAAAGGTTTGGATTTCTGCCTCTGCAGACTCCCGCTCTGGAGCGGTGTGAGGTATTACTCGGTCAGGAGGAGGGCAGGGATGTTTTTCAGTTCGACGGTCCCGATGAAACACGCATGGCGTTAAGGTTTGATCTGACCGTATCGCTGGCGCGCTATGTTGCCGCAAATCCCGAGTTGCCGCTTCCCTTTAAGCGCTACCAGTTTGGAAACGTCTGGCGAATTGACAAACCCGGCCCGGGCAGATATCGCGAGTTCATGCAGTTTGATCTGGATATTGTCGGCTCAAATTCTATTCTAGCCGACGCGGAAGTCATGGCGGGAATCGTGTCCGTGCTCCAGGCGCTGGGGATCGAAAACTATCGCCTGAGTTTCTCAAGCCGGAAAATTCTAACCGGGCTACTGGAATCCTCGGAAATAGATTCGGGAAAAATCGCAGGAACCCTGCGAGCGATTGATAAACTCCATTCAATCGGGCTTGCTGAAACTTTGAAGGAATTGGACAAAGGCAGAGTAGATAAATCCGGTGATAAGATTTCCGGAGTGGGTTTGAGCTCTAGCCAAATAGGCGCAATCGAGTCATTCTTGAGCGCCGCGAGCGAGCAGCTGTCTTCGAGAGGGGAGATTGAGGATTCTCTCTTTGAAACTGTCAAGAAAACACAGACCGGCAAAGACGGTCTGGAAGAAATTCGTGGGTTGAAAGAAGCGCTCGGGCATTATGGAATCAGGGGGAGCGCTCTGGTCTTTGACCCGACCATAGTTCGCGGACTCGGATACTACACTGGTCCCGTTTTTGAGACTTTTCTGACTGATCTTCCCCAAATTGGGTCAATCTTCAGCGGCGGCCGCTATGATCACCTTGTTTCTCGCTTTTCGGGCAAAAAAATCTCGGGTGTGGGCGCCTCGGTTGGCGTCGATAGGCTGCTTACGGCGCTCGGACAGTTAGGCGAGGCAACGCCAGATGAGTCAATCTGTAAAGTTCTCGTGGCCACGATGGATCCCGAATTGATGGACTCCTATGTAGATATAGCCAGAGAACTGCGCCAGGCCGGAATAAATACAGAACTCTATGTAGGCGACAGTCGCTCGCTTTCCAAGCAGTTGCGCTATGGCGACCGCAGAGGGGTCAAGTTGGCGGTCATTGCGGGGTCAAATGAAATAGAGAGCGGAAAATTGACAATCAAGAACCTGGCGGTCGGTCGGGAAAAGTCAGCCGCGCTCAAAAACAGGGAAGAATGGCTCAGGGCCGGTGAGATACAGGTCGAAATTGATCGGGACCAATTAGTTGAGACGATTTTAGCGGGGCTGAGGGCTTAGCAGGTAGCAAGAAACTTGTGCATTCCGGCTCATTATTGTCAATTCCGGGCTGATCTGCCCCCGGAATAGGACATAAAACAGGTTGCTCCCCTGATAAAAAAATATCGGCTCGTCGCCTCACTTTCGACAAAACGGCACAGGCCTTAAGGGTAAGACAGTATCTACCAATAAGTTATCGAAAACGCGCGACCCGAGCGCAAACCAAAAGCTATGCTAAAAAAACTGGGTTTTTATTATTGACAAACAAAGACTTGTGGTCGATTTTCACGCGACCATTCGGTTGGCTTCTCATTTTGAGAAAGGAGGAGAAAGCAAAAGGAATAATTGCTAATAAAGCGCGCAAGGATGTATCAACTCACCCACTTAGATCGGAGCAGAACTTTCAGCCCGCTCAAGAGAAATCTAAGCCAGGGGTGAGAGGGGGTAAGGACCCAATGAGCTAGCTATTCAGAAGGAATGTGAACCTCTAAAATAGGGTTCATTTAATAGCTGCTACAGTGAAGATAGTTTAATGTGGCATTTGAATATGCGGCATGCCTATGATACGGCCGGAAAAGATCGCGCAAAAATGAACTTAGAAATTAATGACATAATTTTCTTAAACCCCAAAGAAGGGATTTTCATGAAACGGGTATTAACAATCACAGCGGCGTTAGTCCTCATTATGGCGGTAGCGGCAAATGCTTCAGAAACTCGCACAACCACCATGGGTGACGCGAACAACATCGTAAAGGATCCGGGCAATATCTGGCTCTATCCTTCAACCATCAACATGTATCCGGACCAGGCCGAAGCGGTCTTCAACAATTTCGGTAACAATGATCTGCATCGTGTTGGCGTTCATTACGAATTCAACGCTTCAAATCCGATGGTCCTCGGAGTTTACGTGGTAAACAACGCTCAGGACAGTAGCTTTAGCAAGTACTTCGATCCGCCCATGAATAGCAATGTTTCACTGAGCAGTTTCTCAACTCAGACGAATACCAACAGGTCATTTAATGTTTTCTGGGGGAAGAACTGGAATGGAAATCCGTTCGGAGTGCATTTCCGCCTGCACAACAGCTCCTGGGAAGGTTCGCCGGATAATCTTGGCATCAATTCCAAACAGAGTCTGACCAATTTTTACGCCAATTTCGGATTGACCACCTCCGGTGGCAATGTCGATTGGGCGTTGGCGTTTTGGTGGACAACCTGGAAAGATAAATCCGACTCAATTTTCGTTCCTTCACTTTCAAATCCTGATGGCAACTACGGGCTCAATCTCCGGGTGAGGCGCTGGAATTCAGTTAGTTCAAAATTAACCTGGGTCTGGCATGGCCAGCTTATGTATGAGAAGCAGGGTGAGACTCGAGTTTTCGACCCGAACGAACCCTCTCCCCCTCCCGACCCTACTACGGATATTTCTAAGTGCACTCATTATTTGGGAGATGTTGGCATAGGACTGAATTACACTGCGACGTCTCGCGCGTTATTTATTCTCGATTTTGGATTGAGGTATAATTCGGTTAAAGAAGAAATTACTCCAGACACGGCAAATCCTGCCGTAACACAGACTAAATTAAGAGATCTCTCAATTCCGTACTGGCGTGTTGGTATGGACGGTGAAGTCTTCAGTTGGTTGGACCTTCGCTTCGGAGCTACCAACGAAAATAAGTACATCACCGATGAACAAATCACTCCGTCTCCTGCTGTTGAGAACAAAGACGCCGGTTCGAACACGCATACCTTCCTCGGCGCCGGAATGCACTGGGGAGACAACAATC
>JACZUZ010000404.1 GCA_022572905.1 Candidatus Zixiibacteriota bacterium
TGGCCGATTTCCCAGAACGAAACCATTATTCCGACTACAGTTCCTAACAACCCCAGGAATGGCGCCGAGTTGGCCGTAGTCGCCAGAAATGTCACCCCCAGTTCGAGCTCCTGCATTCGCTCCGACGAGACCCGCTCAAGTGTCATTTGAATAGTCTCTAGTTCACCGGGAGTAATCTCAGCCACGCCCTCGCCGGGTTTTTCTTCGCGTTTCTCGCGAATCTCGACCAGTTCCTCAATGCATGCGCTCAGCAGGGCGCTTAATACCGAAGCGTGATATTGTTTGCTCAAATTAACCGTGTCCGCCAATCGGGGCGTACGTCGAAATCTCTCCAACAGTCCCTCGGAATCGCCCTCTTCGGCTCGGAAAAGCTTGGACTTGGCCACAATAATCGCCCAGGAAAATAGCGAAAACCCCAGCAGAGACACCATGATCAGTATTCCGAACCAGGTGGAGTGGCTGATTATGTCCCAGACGCCACCGTCAAAAAGAGCCAAAGGAACTGTCATATTCTCAACTATGTTCATGGATTATATCCTAACTATTGGCGCACACCTCCGACCCCGCTATGACATATCTGGCCTGGGGACTGGTTGGCGCTGGTGAATAATGATACACAGATGGCGAGTTATCGGATTATTAAAATCTGAATCGTGAGTTTGGTCGAAATTACTTTTCTTATCCTACCGCCTCAATTACTACTGTATTCAATAAAGAAGCGCTCTCAAAAGGCCGGTTGCGCTCCTGCCCCTTGATCACGGGATGGATCATAGCTGTCAACCCTGGGGTCGGTCAACTAAAAGCGAGGCACACGGAGCGCCTAATGCGTTTGGGGGAGCGCTTCGGAATCTAATTTTGAAAATCTCGTCAGGTATTGAAAAATCTAATTGGAAGGTCCTTGGAAAAGCATACGACGATACGCTCAAGGAAGCGTTCAGGTAGGAGCCGGTGTTCGCAAGATATGACGACCTATGACTCAATCAGCTCGACATTAGCGCGAGGAACAATAACCTTGCTTCCGTCCTCAAGCTCAATCTCCACTACGCGGGCCTTTGAGCCTGATTCAAGCAATGTCAGAGGCGACGGCAGTGAAATCACATTGCCAATCTTGCCAAAATAGGGGTGTCTTATCACTCGCAGCGGTGAGCCGACATTCATGCCGCCCTGTTCGTAATCTTTTTTCTGGATATCCTCGTGGACGTTGCCCTCTTTTGGAATTACAACTTCGGGGCGAATAACTCCGGCCCGAATTTGCGTGGCGCCATTCACGCAGGCGCGAGCGCCTACATTTGATTTAAGTAAATCAAAAGTGCGCCCGGCCATATGTATATCACCGAATCCCTCGGTAACAATCAGCGTAATGCCGATTGTTTCTTTTCCGGTTATGGCCACGCCCAGGTCATGTCCCAACAAATCGCGCAGATCTTTGTCATCAAGTCCGCCGGTTACAATAGCTGAAACTCCGATTTTGATAGCTTTGGCGATCGCTTCTGCTGTAACTCTCGCGCCGCCGACAATGACTTTGCCTTTCATGTCGTCTGATATCTTGTCGGGGGTTAGCGCTTCCTCTCGTGACGACACCGCCATCTGTATTGGCCCCAGTGTTTCGCCACCGATGCCGAAAATACCCTGCACAAAACATCCCCAGGTGGAAACAGTAACGCCCTCATTCTCGAAAACTTCAGTCACTTCGCCATCAATGTATGCCTTAACCTCGACCGGCTGAGGGGCGCCGCGCAAGAGAACCTGACCGGTGACATTGGAAATCGATTCAAGCGTCCCCGAAATTGACGCCCTGCATTCGGATTTGAATATCCAGAATGATTTGGTCATAGCGATAACTTCGTCCTTTTCGACCGTATCGCCAGTTTTCTTGAGCATGGCGCCAGCAATATCCTCGGGCGGCAAACCAAGGCGGTTTGCCACATTAACCGGTTCCACCTTCCCAGGCAGCTCTGTTCTGGCCACCACAACATCGGGCGTGACTTTGTCGCCAACGGAAACAGTCACCTCGCCCTTGAGTGGAAGTATGCGCTTCTTCTTAACCAGATAATTTTCGGTCACCGTCAATCCGGGTGTATATGCGAGAGCCATTAATCAACCTCTAATTAGATACTTAATCTTCATTGTATTTCTATGCGGATTTCTTTCTGCGTACCAATACAACAATTCCAACCACAGCAACGATCCCCAATCCGAACAGCACATATATAGCGCCGCTCGGTTGATCGTTTGTCTTTTTGTGTAGCGTTTGAGCGTTGGTGGCGTTTTCTTCAAGCGAATCAATTTTTATCTCAACTACATTCAACGATTCTGTTTCGACGGCCCGGTCAAGATTCTCGGAGCTGAAACTCGCCGCAATTGCGATTATATCACTGCGGTAATTGTTGTATACGCTGTCCGGTGTATAGAACGCCAGAGTCACCACACCTTTGTCATAATATTTCAAATAGAGCGTCATTGTCTGCGCCGAACCCGCAACATAAATTTGTGATATCTGTGTAATTGTGCGTGTCTCGCGATCATAAGTCGGGTGCGCCAATTGTTTGCGGTTCATCACTCCCGACGAGTCGGCTACATTTAGCGAGCGTTTGAAGTATTCGTCCATTAACTGTGCGGTATTTTCGGCGGTTTCATGATCTGGGTCTCCTTTTAGATCAGACGAAGTTATCCAATACAC
>JACZUZ010000405.1 GCA_022572905.1 Candidatus Zixiibacteriota bacterium
CGTCGAGCGTAGAGACAGACCCTCCGACGGGAGATATTTTTGCCTCGTAAACTATGAAATTGTCCGCACGGAACCAGCCCTGAACCCTTGGCCACGGCCATCCAAACCAAGCTAGAATGATTACACCACAAATCCACGACAACCGTTTCCCCATAGTAGGGTGGTCTTTCTTGAGAAACTCATCGACATGCTTATGGGAAAACCCCCAGAGAAACAAAAGCGCTGCGATAACGGACCAAAACAACACATTTGACTCCACAGCTATCAAGTCAGTAAATACTTTCCAACAGATGACAAGTCCTCCAGCAAACAACTTTGACGGAGTGATATTGAGCTGAGAGGTGATGGAGGAAAGTAGATTTGAGAGAGAGCCGGACATAAGCGGAAAGGTAACAAGCGACCCCAACCTGCGTCAAATATGCAATCCCGAGAGATCGTAGGGTTTCGCCCTCGCTCGCGCTCGTTCGGGACACCGACCTACAGGAAGTTATGAGGAAGACCGAAATCTTAGTTAGTTCAATTCTTGACAAACGCTCCGAATTTCACGACCTCTGTATGGCGCTAGCAAAGAACGTAATTGCGCCCTATTGCTCACACTTGACAGGAAACACTTGACAAGAAACCGTATCCGGCAAGCCACCGGACCAGCCAGATGAACGGCGGCGAAAGCGTAAGCGAACTTCAGACAACCAGCCTGCCCCGCAAGCTCAAAAAGCGGAGCGAAACTCCATTTTCGGAAAGACCTCTGTCAGAAAAACCCCAAGCAATCAAGTTGACGCTTGAAGATGAAACCCTCTTTGAGGGTTTTTTATTTGGCCATTCCAAGGCAGTTAGCGGGGAAGTAGTTTTCAACACCGGGATGGTCGGTTACCCCGAGACGCTGACAGATCCCTCGTATCACGGCCAGATATTGGTCTTTACATATCCTTTGATCGGGAACTATGGAGTTCCACCATATAAAGTGGATGAGTTTGGCCTTCCGCTCGGATTTGAGTCGGAAAAAATCCAGGCGGCGGGGATTATTGTCACCGAATACACAGCCGCATACAGCCACCAAAGCGCGACGCGCAGTCTTGGCGAATGGCTCGAGAGTGAAGGCGTCCCCGGGATCACAGGAATAGACACTCGCGCCCTGACCAAGCGCCTAAGATCGAAAGGCACAATGCTAGGCAAGATCGAGACTGACACTCAGAAAACCGAAATTGTCGACCCCTTTACAGTAAATCTGGTCGCCAATGTCAGTCCGAGAGAGATGAGCGTCCTCACGCCTACGTCCACTAATGGAGACCGTCCGCTGCGCGTGGTCTTGCTTGATTGCGGATGCAAGGCGAATATCAAGCGGAGTCTGCTCAAACGAAATCTGGAAGTCATCGTGGTTCCTCATGACCACTATTTCTTGAATATGGATTTTGACGGACTCCTGATTTCCAATGGTCCCGGCGATCCGCGTCTTGCCGTTGACACAATCAAGATCATTGAGCACGCCCTCGCGGTCGGTAAACCCACGCTGGGAATCTGCATGGGGCACCAACTTCTGGCAATAGCCGCCGGGGGGGAGACCTATAAGCTCAAATACGGACATCGCAGTCAGAATCAGCCCTGCCTGCTGACAGATTCCGGCGGACGCTGTATGATTACCTCTCAAAATCACGGATACGCAGTCAGAAAAGAAAAACTTCCCCGAGACTGGCAGGTCTGGTTTGAAAACGCCAACGATGGCACTGTCGAGGGCATTCGGCACAAAAGTAAACCCTTCCTCGGCGTGCAGTTTCATCCCGAGGCGTCACCCGGTCCCTTAGACACAGCCTGGATTTTCGATGAATTCGCAGAGCTGGTGCGGGAATGCGCGCGGTGAACAACCCGCGTACCGTACTCCTTCTCGGGAGTTCCGCCTTAAAAATCGGCGAGGCTGGCGAGTTTGACTATTCTGGCTCTCAGGCCATCAAGGCCCTCAAAGACGAGGGTGTCCGTGTTATTCTAATCAATCCTAATATCGCTACTATCCAAACCTCTGAAAATCTGGCCAGCGAAGTGTATTTCGTGCCGGTCAAGCCTTCGTTTGTGGAGAAGGTGATCGTCAAGGAAAAGCCCGATGGTGTCTTGCTTGGTTTTGGCGGCCAAACAGCGTTAAACTGCGGTATAGAATTACACAAGCGCGGTGTATTTGAAAAATACAACATCGAAATTCTTGGCGCCCCGATGGAGGCCATACTAGACACTGAAGATCGCAAGCGCTTTATAAACAGGCTTAACGAAATTGATGTGGCCACGCCGCGCAGTCGGGAAGCCGGCAATGTTGACGAGGCTCTCGCGGCCGGACGAGAAATTGGATTCCCCTGCATGATACGTGTTGCCTATGCTCTGGGTGGTTTGGGTTCGGGGATCTGCGAATCGGAGGAAGAGCTCCGCGAACTCGCGACACGCGCATTCGCGCACAGCGAACAGATTTTGGTTGAGGAATATCTTCTCGGTTGGAAAGAGATTGAATATGAAATCGTTCGCGACGGTGTCGACAATTGCATCACTGTCTGCAATATGGAAAATCTCAACCCGATGGGCATTCACACCGGCGAGAGTATTGTTGTCGCGCCATCGCAAACTCTGACTGACAAAGAATATCATGAACTGCGCGAAATTGCGATTCGCACCGTGCGACATCTGGGGATAATCGGAG
>JACZUZ010000406.1 GCA_022572905.1 Candidatus Zixiibacteriota bacterium
TTTCCAGCGCTCCCTGAATCGCTAACCGATTAAATCCGCTGTTATCAAACTCTATTCCACCTTGCGCGCCATATTTTTGATAGCCCGTTGAAAAGACAGTGGAGCCGGTGTCATCCAGCTTATTGAACTCGCCGTGAATTCCGATAAACGGTTTAATGTTTTTGGTTAACGCATGGCGGAATTTGATTCTCCCTCGGCCCAGGATATATTCATCACCAATCAAGGCCACTCCCCCAGTTCGCTGGCGGGTTTCCAGCGAAAGGTTTCCAGAAAATTGGTCACCGCGGCCACCGATTCTAACATAAGAATTAAATCGACCGCGAATGTAGTCCCGCGATCGTTCAGCATATCCTTCCATCCTAATTCTTTCATCTTTGAGCGGCCTGAACACAACTCGTCCAAACAATCCGGGCTGGTTAAGATATACCTGATTTAGTTTCGTCGCGGCATCGGCGCTATCGGCTGAGGTATCCAGAATCGCGGTGTAGAAAGTCTGTGATATATAGTCATATGTCGTTCCGAAGGAATACTCGGCCAGTGGAGACTCCGGAGAGGCGATACTATTCAGCGATTGACACAGCGCATCTATAGGAAGATACAAATGTAAAACCACAACGAGCGCGGCGATCGCGGGACCGCCGAACTCGGTTTGAGTGAAAGCTTTCATTAAGGACTTTGTCATCTTTCTTAAGATAGTCGTAATATAATTGCTATTCTGTCAGAAGTCTTTTGGCCTGACGTAACAGGAGTTCTGCGGCCTTAAGTTGCGCTGAAGCGGCCTCATTCAATCCATCAGCGATAAGGCGCTCTGCGTCAGTTAAAATATTACGCGCTTTAGATATCAAGTCTAATGCATCACGGTTGTCGGATGTAGTCGCTTCTTCCTGCAATCTGTCAGCCTTGTTCTTGAAAACGTCAAGATATTGACTCTGTCTGTCCTGGTTTTGACACAGCGAGCGAGCGCGTTGCGCAAGTTCCCGGGCGAGTCTTAGCGCTGTGCGCGCCTGCTGAATATGTCCTTCGCGGAAGAGCTCTTTGGCTTCAGCAAGAGCTGAACTCGCTTTAGTTAGCACTTCTTCGGCGCTCTTATTATCACAATCCGCCAATGACTCTCTAACATGATTGATTATCTCTTCAACTGTCTGAAATCGTCGTTCAAATCCTCCTTCATCTTGAGCATGCCTTCGCAGTATGCGAATAACTTCTCGGGCGGTTCGCTCGACTTCCCTGGTCAGCTTAAGCGCCATGCGTGGATGCCCCGAACGAAACAGTTCCCAGGCGCGACGTTGTGTTTCGACCGCGCGTCTGAGTCTAGCCTCTAACGAACGAGGTAAGTTTGAGTCAACCATCTCCCGTATTCGCGCAAGAAGTTCGTCTGTCTTATTCAAATATCTCTCAACCAGTTGCTCGTTTTCTTCGCGAGTGTTGATTGCAGCTAGCGCGGCGGCGCCCTTTTTACGGGCTTCCATAGTCAAACTCAAGGCCAACCGACCGTGGCCGGCCGCGCAGTTTTTATATGCTTCATGATTGATAGTGAAAGCGATCTCAAGCAATGACCGCGCCCGTTCCAAACTCGCCACCGACACAGAGTGGGCGACTTCCATTACTTTCTCTTTGGCGCGCATTAAACCATCTTCAGTGCGTCCAATTTCGGTTGTGACTCGTTCGTCGCACTGAGCTTGAGCTTCGGCGCTGAATGTAAGACTCGATACCAGAATTGCGATTAATCCTCTGAGTACCATTTTCCGTGCATTCATTTTCTCGTTCCTTTCTTCTACAAATCCGCTTTACAGTTATCGGCTTTTCTTCCAAAGCCATCTATCTCAAGTAAAGCAGTATGCAATCGGCGTGCCAGCCCGTAACTGCCTGTACCGCAGCATGTTAATTATACAGAGTTTATCATCTGTACCGGATGGTACATCAACTCTGGACCTAGGGGTACGCCCGAGTTAGTTAGAAAAGCTTATTCGATGAAGGTCAGATATTGTGAAATTTTATCCGTGAATACAAACGTCGGCGAGTGATTCCCAGCATTTTCGCCGCTTCGGTTTTGTTATTCGCGCACTTATTCAGCGCCTGTAAAATCATTTTTCTTTCAGATTCTTCAAGACCTGATGGTTCACTTTTAGCGCTAGAAGATTCTGCGGGCGCCACCGCAGAGAGCGTGATATGCTTACTATCAATTTTACCAGCGCCGGCGAGAATGACGGCTCGCTCAATCGTGTTTCGCAATTCGCGTACATTTCCGGGCCAGGAATATGACTTAAGTTTCGCTACCGCCTTCGGGGAAATATCATTAGGCGATCTCTTGTTGGCGACAAGAAAAAAGCGAATGAATTCCGGGATATCTTCTCGTCGCTCAGCCAGTGATGGCATTGCAATGGGAAAAACATTCAATCTAAAAAATAAATCTTCTCGGAAATTTCCTGCCGCGATTTCTTTTTGAAGGTTGCGATTCGTAGCCGCAATTACGCGTACATCGACTTTTAAATCTTCCGTACCTCCTACGCGCGTGATAACTCTCTCTTCAAGCGCTCGCAACAATTTCGTCTGCAACGCCCAACTGGTTTCGCCGATTTCGTCAAGAAATATAGTACCGCTGTCCGCCAGTTCGAAACGACCGCGTTTGAGAGCTATCGCGCCGGTGAAAGCGCCTTTTTCATATCCGAA